>JBOGFU010000239.1:0-9116 GCA_050743545.1 Acidimicrobiales bacterium
CCTCTACATCATCGACGCGATGGCGACGCGCGCGGGACGGCCAATCGAGGTGCGCGCAATCGACCGCGACCGACTCGGTGATGAGCTGAGCGACGACGTCGCGGCGGTCGCGTTGACCCACGTCGACTACCGCTCGGGCGAGATGCTCGACATGCCCGCGATCACCGCCGCGACCCACGCCGTGGGGGCACTCGCGGTGTGGGACCTCGCCCACTCCGCGGGCGCGGTACCCCTCGACCTCACCGGCGCGGGAGCGGACTTCGCCGCGGGCTGCGGCTACAAGTACCTCAACGGCGGACCGGGGTCACCGGCGTTCCTCTACGTGCGGGCCGAACACCAAGACGTCGCGCGCAACCCCCTGCCGGGCTGGCTGGGCCACGCTCGTCCCTTCGACTTCGAGCCCACCTTCGAGCCCGCCGTGGGGGTTCGCGGCTGGATGACCTCGTCGCCGTCGATCATCGCGCTGGCCGCGCTCGACGGCGCGCTCGACGCCTTCGACCGCGTGTCGATGGATCAGGTTCGCGCCAAGAGCCTGGCGCTGACCGACCTCTTCATCGAGCTCGTCGAGGTTCGACTCCCGGGCGAGTTCGGCGTCATTACTCCTCGCGACCACGACCGGCGCGCGAGCCAGGTCGCGCTCGCGCACCCCCTCGCCTACGGCGTCGTCCAAGCGCTGATCGAGCGCGGGGTGATCGGCGACTTTCGCGCGCCAGACGTCGCGCGCTTCGGATTCACCCCGCTCTACCTGCGGTTCGTCGACGTCTACGACGCGGTTGAGACCTTGGTCGAGGTCATAGAGGCGGGAGAGCACCGGTCGGCGCGCTTCTCCTCGCGCAACTCGGTGACCTAGGCCCGGTACGAGTAGAAGCCTTGGCCCGACTTTCGCCCGAGGAGTCCGGCCTGGGTCATGCGCGAGAGCAGCGGCGGCGGGGCGAGGTGGGGCTCCTTGAACTCCTCGTAGAGCGACTCGGCCACCGCGAGGGTGGTGTCGAGCCCGATGAGGTCGGTGAGCGCGAGGGGCCCGAGCGGGTGCGCGCAGCCGACGACCATGCCCGTGTCGATGTCCTCGGCGCTGGCGAATCCTGACTCGAGCATTCGCACCGCGGAGAGCAAGTAGGGAATGAGCAGCGCGTTGACCACGAATCCCGCGCGGTCGGGTGAGGTGATGACGCGCTTGCCGAGCGGGCCGGTCGCGTAGTCGCGCACCCGCTGGGTGGTGTCGGAGCTCGTGAGCAGTGAAGAGATCACCTCGACGAGTTTGAGGACCGGCACCGGGTTGAAGAAGTGCATGCCGATCACTTGCTCGGGACGCTTGGTTGTCATGGCGAGCTTGATGATCGGGATCGACGACGTGTTGGTTGCCAGGATCGCGGTCGGGTCGAGGACCACGGCGTCGAGGGTGGAAAAGACCTCGGTCTTGACCGCCTCGTCCTCGGCGACCGCCTCCACGACGAGCTCTCGGTCGGCCAGTCGGGAGAAGTCGGTGGAGAACGACAGGTTGCCCCGCGCGGCGTTGGCCTCGGCGTCGGGGACCTTGCCGGCCGCGACCGCGCGCGTTAGCGAGCGCTCGATTCGCTCCTGTCCCGCGGCGACCGCGTCCCGGTCGCGCTCGATCACTACGACGTCGGCGCCCGCTCGCGCGGCGACCTCCGCGATTCCCGACCCCATCAGCCCGCAGCCGACTACTCCGATTCGCTCCATTGCGACCTCCTGAACCGAGTGTCGAGTGTAGGGCCCGCCGGTCGGCGCTTCCGGGGGGCTGGCTACGATTGGGCGAGCCGACGCGGCTGCGCAGGAGGGACATCGACCGTGGACACCGTGAACGTCATCATCGAGATACCCCGTGACAGCCACAACAAGTACGAGTACGACCACGACAACCACACGATCAAGCTCGATCGCCACCTGCTCGTCTCGATGGGCTACCCCGCCGAGTACGGGTTCATCCCCGACACCCTGGGCGGCGACGGCGACCCCCTCGACGCGTTTGTGCTGACGGCGTACCCGACTTTTCCCGGCTGCCTGATTGAGTCGAGGATCATCGGGATGTGCATCATGACCGATGAACACGGCCCGGATGAGAAGCTCCTGTGCGTCCCGGACTACGACCCGCAGTGGAAGGACGCGACCGACGTGGGCGACGTGCCCAAGCCGATTCTCGACCGCATCAGCCACTTCTTCACCGTCTACAAGGACCTCGACGAGGGCAAGTGGATGAAGGTCGAGCGCTGGACCGGACGCGCCGACGCGCTGGCTGAGCTCGAGGCGGCGCGCGCGCGCTTCACGGGTTGAGCGTGAAGAACCAGCTGGCGACCCGCTCTCGCGAGGGGGGGCCGGCCCTGGCGGCGCGAGCCCGTCAGACGCTCATCTACACGCAGGCAGTCTTCTTCTGCGCGCTGGCGGTCTGCCTGGTCATCAAACATGGCCACGTCGCCGAGACCGACGGGATCTCCTTCTACGGGGTCTACCCGCCAACGATGCCCGCGCTCTTCACCGGCTACCTGGTCGGCGCGGCGGGCCTGTGGTGGACGTCGGGCCAGTTCGTCGCCGCCGGCGCGCCGCGCTGGACCCTCGTCGCGATGCGCGTGATCGCCACGGGGCTCGTCGTGCTCCTCGCGACTCCCTACAACCCGGGGACCTTCCTCAACTGGGCCCACATGAGCGTCGGCGTGACGATGGGGGTGGCGCAGGTTGCGCTGGTCGTGGACCTGCTGCGCCGACGGCGCAACCCCGGTCTGGTCACGGGCGCGTGCGTTGGGCTCTTCGGCGGGGTTCTCGGCGCGATCTCCCTGCCTGACTGGCACATCACTTTGCTGCTCGAGGGCGAGACCCTGCTCGAGGTCGGTTTCGCGTGGTGCCTCATCGAGTGGACCCACGGCCTCGAGCGCTAGTCGCCCACCACCGCGTCGGCCAGGTGCGCCAGCGCGCGCAGCCACTCGCCCGCGTCGATCGAGAGCGCGTGCTCGCCCTCCAAGGAGATCTGCCCGAAGAACAGCGCGTACCAGATGCGCGCGAACGCGATGGCGCTGACCCCGGGGGCCAGGAGGCCGCGCGTCTCGAGGGGGGTGACCCAGGTGAGGATGAGGTCGCTGGCCTCGCGCTTGGCCGCGGCGATGCCTTCTGACGCCGCTGGATTGTGCTCGGCGAAGGACATCGACTCCACCCGCGCGAGGCGCGCGCGGTCGAGCTCGGGGGCCTGGGCCTCCGAGATCATCTTGGTGAGCGCGGAGTGAAGAGCCGTAACCGTCTCGACGCCGCGCAGGGGAGTCGTGAAGATCTCAGCCTGGGCCATGAGAACCTGGCGGAAACGGTGCACGATCGCGGCGGCGATAAGGCCCTCGCGGTTGTCGAAGTAGCTGTAGAGCAGCGCGACCGAGGTACCGGCCTCGGCGGCGACGCGCTTGACCCGGAATTGGGTGAGCCCGTGACGCTCGACCTCGTGGGCCGCGGCGTCCAAAATCTTGTCGCGCGTCACGCCGAGAGGCTACCCCTAAGGGTTTTGGCCCATCGGGGGCGCTAGAGCGACGCCGACCAGTCGTGCGTCGCAATGATCTCGGCGATGCGACGCAAGAATCGCGCGGCGTACGCGCCGTCGATCGCGCGGTGGTCGAAGGTCAGGGCCAACAGGCCCACCGAGTGGATCGCCACTGACTCGACCCCGTCGACCTCGACGACGACCGGTCGACGGGTCACGGTGTCGGTGGAGAGGATTGCCACTTGGGGTTGGTTGATGATCGCGCCGGTGAGCAGCGTGCCGAAGGGACCCGGGTTAGAGATCGTGAAGGTCCCGCGCGCGTAGTCGTCGACACCCAGCTCGTGAAGCCGAGCGCGCGAGGCGCGGTCGCGAATCGCGTGAGCGAACTCGCGAAGCCCCAGTCGGGCCGCGTCGTGGACCACGGGTACGACGAGGCCCTCCTCGTCGAGGTCGACGGCGATCCCGAGGTGAATGTCGCGATGGACGACGAGGGCGTCGTCGCCGACGGAGGCGTTGAGGTGCGGGAAGTCGGCCAGCGCGATGACCGTGGCGACCGCGTTGAAGGGCAGGTATGACAGGGAGAAGCCCTCGGACTCGCGAAACGCGGCGGCGTGGATGCGGCGAGTCGCCTCGACGTTTTCGTAGTCGACCTCGCGGACCATGAGCGTGTGGGCCGATGTCGCCTTGGAACGAACCATGCGCTCCGCGGTGAGGCGCCGGATCCGCGTGAAGGGGACGACCTCGTCGCCGGCGCCGTGGCGCGCGACCGCGGCCTCGGCGTCTCGGCGCGTCACTCGCCCGTCGGGGCCCGTTCCCACGACGCTCGACGGGTCCACACCGTGGTCTCCGAGAAGTCGTCGCACGACGGGCGAGGCCGGCCCCGCGGTCGCGGCCGGCGCGCTGGCTCGCGTCGCGGCGGCGAGAACGTCGTCACGCGTGAGGCGCCCGTTGGGTCCGGTGCCCGTGATGTCGTCGGGGTTCAGGCCGTTCTCGTCGAGCAGTCGGCGCACCACCGGAGAGAGCTGCTGGGCGTTGTGCTTCCGTGTCGACTCTCGCGCGGGTGTGGCGACGACGCGCGCGGCTCGGCTCGTTGAGGCGGACGGTGTCGAAGGGTTCGCGTCGGCGACGCCGATGACCGCGAGGACCGTGCCGACGTCGACGGTCTCACCCTCGCCCACGAGGATTGCCGTGAGCGGACCCGCGAACGGCGACGGGATCTCGGTGTCAACCTTGTCGGTCGAGACCTCGAAGAGGGGGTCGCCCTTGGCGACCTCGTCGCCGACGGCCTTGAACCACCGAGTGACCGTCCCTTCGGCGACGGTCTCGCCGAGCTGGGGCATCGTGACGTTGGCCACGTGCCTACGCCCTCGCCCCGACGAGCCGCTCGGCCATCCAGTCGGCGCCGTAGGGGCGGTGGCGGTAGACAACGTTGGCGCACCCGTGGTTGCCGTCCTCGAGCATGAGCAACTCGCACTCCCCGCCGGCCTCGTGGGCCAGGCGCTCGGCGTCGTCGGCGGGGAAGAGGCGGTCGAGGCGACCGGCGATGACCAGCAGTGGCGTGGTGATGCGCCCCGCGAAGCCCTCGAGGGTGAGGTCGCGCGCCCGCGCGCGTGCGGCGTCGGGCCCGGGTGAGTAGCTGCGGACTTCGAAGGCTCGCTGGGTGAGGGGGTTGAGTCGGTCCCAGATCTCGCCGAGGTTGTAGGGGGTTGACAGGGAGATTGTCGCGCGCACGGGAAGGTCCGACGCGGCGAGGCGTGCCGCGTAGAGCCCCCCGAGGCTGACCCCCCAGACGCCCACCCATGACGCGTCGACCTCGGGCTGGGAAGCGAGAGCGTCCAGCACCGCCGCTCCCACGACGTCCCAATCGGGTCGCAAGGCGAGGGTCCACTCGGCCTCGCCCTGGCCTGGGCCGTCGAGCGCGAAGGTCGCCATTCCCCGGTCGAGGAAGGCCCGCTCGACGTCACGCAGCTCCTCCTTGGCCGAGTCGAGGCCGCAGATCAAGAGGACGGTGGGGTGGGGGCCGTCGCCACGCGGCGTGCGCAGCACCCCGACCAACGTCGAGCCGTCGAAGGCGACCTCCACGCGCCGGCCCGGCGGGTCGAGCAGGGGGAGCGCGTGCGTCAGCGCGGCGACGCCTCGTTCCGCGGCGGCGCGCGCGCGACCCGGGTCTTGGACGAAGAGGAATTTGGCGAAGTGGAAGTACGTCGCGGCTCGCGCGAACGACTCGCCGGCGCTGAGGGCGTGCCCCGCGAGCTCCGCCGATCGCCCGATCGTCAGGTGAACCTCAGCGGCGTCGCACCACGCGTCGCACCAGGCGTCCCACGAGTCGAGCGACTGGGTGATGCGCCGATAGTCGCTGGCGTCGACACCGTTGGCGGTGAAGCGGGGCTCCCAGTTGGCGATCGCGGTGGCCAAGAGAGTGTCGGTCATGTCCCCCCGATGCTCTGAATAGCCGCCGAGCGTAACGTAGTTTTTCCACGCGTCGAAAGCCTGTGGCGCCTGAAAAGTTTTTACGGCCTCAAATGTCCATTTCGCGCGTCATGACCTTGACCCCCTGGGGGTGCATCGTTAGGGTTTGGCCATCACTCACCGAGTGGTCGGTCACGGGTCTTGGAAGTTGGGGGTGCCCGGGTCGTTCAAGCGCAGGGGGAAAGTATGAACGCAAAAGCGAAGTACCTTCGCACGTTCGGCGTCGTGTCGATCGCCGCGACGTCGCTACTCATGATGGTGACCGCGGGTAGTTCGGGCGCCAGCAGCGCGCTGGCCGCGGGGGCGCCGGTCAAGATCGGCATCTCACTGTCACTGACCGGTGACTTCTCGATCGACGGAGTCGCCTTCCAGCAGGGTTACAAGCTCTGGGCCGCCGACGTCAACGCCAAGGGTGGACTCCTCGGCCACAAGGTCTCCCTCGACATCGTCAACGACAGGTCCGACCCGACCCAAGTCGTGACCAACTATCAGAAGCTGATCTCGGTCAACCACGTCAATCTCACCTTTGGTCCGTTCTCGTCGCTTCTTACCCTCCCCGCCGCCGAGGCCGTCGGTCGCTACGGCTACGCGATGGTCGAGGGCGCGGGCGGCGCGCCATCGGTGTTCGGTGCCAAGCTCCACAACGTCTTTGACGTTGCGTTGCCCGTCGCCAACTCGCTGGTGCCCTTTGCGAATTGGGTGTCGAGGTTGCCAAAGTCCCAGCGCCCGACCACCGCGGCCTACGTGACGAGCAACGACCCGTTCACCCAGCCTCAGATCCCGGTCGCCAAGTCCATCATGGTGCCCGCCGGCATCAAGACCGTCTACAGCAGCGTCTTCGCGGCTGAGCAGACCGACTACGCGCCGATCGCGGCCAAGGTCGCCGCCGCCCGCGCCCAGGTCGTGGTCCTCGGGTCGGTTGACGTGCCGACGGTCTCGGCGTTCATGCAGGCCTTCGAGCAGGTCCACTACAGCCCCAAGGTGTTCATCGCGACGGCCGGCCCGGACCAGGGCACGCAGTTCATTAGCGCGGTGGGCGCGGCGAACGCGGACGGCATCATGGTGCCCAACTCGTGGTACGGGTTGGCCGCCAACACCCAGAGCAAGGCAATGGTCGCCGAGTACATCAAGAAGTACGGCGGCACGCCCGCGGGCGTCAACTCTGACGTGGCCGAGGCTTACGCGGTCGGCCAAGTGATTGCCCAGGCGGTCAAGGCGACCAACGGCTTCTCCAACGCCAAGATCATCAACTACCTGCACTCGGGCGCGTCGTTCACGACGGTGCTCGGCGGCGCGAAGTTCAACGCGGTCGGCGAGAACCCGTTCATGACGGCCTACACGTTCCAATGGCAGGGCACGACGGGCACCAAGTTCGTCCAGGTCAACCCGGCCAACGACCCCAACTCGGTCAAGATCGTGTACCCCAAGCCGGTCTGGGGCAAATAGTCGGTGAGCGGTAGCGCGCTGGTCCAGTCCATCGTCGACGGGGTGTTGACCGGGTCGGTCTACGCCCTGATGGCGACGGGGCTGACGCTGATCTTCGGGGTCATGGACATCATCAACGTGGCCCAGGGGATCCTCGTCGTGCTCGGCGCCTACCTCAGCTACGCGCTCTCGGTGCATTGGGGCATTGACCCCTTCGTGGGCCTCTTGATCACGATCCCCACCCTCTTCGTGGTGGGGATCGTGGTCGAGCGGGCCTTCATCGGGCGGCTCAAGGGGCCGGAAAAGACCGCGATGTCGATCCTGGTCACCTACGCGGTGTCGCTGCTCATTGAGGGAACTCTCAACGAGATCTTCTCGACCAACGTCGTGGAGATCCGAACGTCCTACGTCGACAGCTCCTTCAAGTTCCTGTCGGCCTACATCCCGGACATCACGCTGTATGGCTTCTTCCTCGCGGTGTTCATGCTGGGCTCGCTCTACCTCGTGCTCTACCGAACGCGATTCGGGTCGAGCGTGCGCGCGTCGGTGGCCGACCCGACGTCGGCCAGCCTGGTCGGCATCGACGTGCGCAAGGTCTCGACGATCTGCTTTGGACTCGGGGTCGCGGTCACCGCCGCGGGGGGGATGATCTACGGCGCGACCAACGCGTTCAACGCGTCGTCGAGCTACGACCTCATCAGCCGCCTGCTCATCATCATCGTGCTCGGCGGCATGGGCAGCCTCGGCGGCGCGCTGGTCGCCGGGGTCGCGATGATCACGATCGAGGACATCGTGTCGGTCGTGTGGTCGCCGGTCTGGGCGACGATGTCGTTCTTCATCGTGCTGGTGATCGTGCTGTCGATCCGTCCCCAGGGACTCTTCGGCAAACCGTCGGCGAGGGTCGCGTGATCCTGCAAGCGCGAAACCTGTGGTGGCTCGGCGCGCTCGGTGCGCTCGCCTTACTCCCGGTGGTCTTCACCAACCCGACGGTGACGACGATCGCCGTGTACACGCTCATCTTTATGGCCTGCACGACGTCGTGGAACATGTTCTCGGGCAACTCGGGCTACATCGCCCTGTGCGCGGGGGTCTGGTACGGAACTGGTGCCTACACGATGGCGCTCGCGTCGATCCACTGGCACATGGCCCCGGGCGCGGGGATGTTCTGGCTCGTTCCCCTCGGCGGCCTCTGCGCGACGGCGGCCGCGGTGCCGATCGGCTGGGTCGCGCTGCGCGTTCGGCGCCACACCTTCGTCGTGATGACGATCGCCATCTTCTTCGTCGCCCAGCTCACCGCGATCAACGCGGGGTTCACCGGGGGCACCGCCGGACTGTTCCTGCCCTACATCTCCTGGGAAGCGAGCTACTACAACGTGCCCTTCTATTACGTTGCGTTGGGCATCGTCATCGTCGCGACGGCCCTGGCCGCGGTGGTGCGCCGGTCGCGCTTCGGCCTTCAGCTGCTCGCGATCCGCGACGACGAGGACCGCGCGCTGGGCCTCGGCGTCCACGTCGGCGCGGTAAAGCTCACGGGGTTTGCGCTGTCGGCGCTGCCCATCGGGATGGCCGGCGCGCTCTACGCGATGTTCGCGGGCCAGATCTACCCCCAGTTCGTCTTCTACCCCCTCTTCGACCTCTCGGTCGCGCTCATGGCGTTCTTCGGCGGGCTGGGCACGATCTCGGGCCCGCTCCTGGGCGCGCTGGTGCTCGAGAGCCTCCAGCAGTACCTGACGGTGACCTACTCGTC
>JBOGFU010000240.1:0-7977 GCA_050743545.1 Acidimicrobiales bacterium
CGCGGCGCCCGCCGCTACGCCGTCGGCGCTTTCGCGCGGGGTGCGCGCGGCTTCTGGTCCCTGGCGCGCGAGGCTCACGGCGGCGCTCCGGGCTCGGCGTGGTCCGACGCGGGCAGTGTCGCGGGCAGGTCGAGGCGGGCGACGCCGATGCGAAAGTCGTTGACCCCGTAGTAGACGTCGTAGCGGTCGGGCTGGCCGATGTCGTCGCGTCGGTCGATCCCGGTGGGAAAGACCACGTCAGCGGGGACGCCGCGCGGCGCGCTCGACGCGGAGGGCGAGAGCACCGGCGTGGCGGAGCGGTAGTGGACGTGCTGGGGGTGCGTCGCCGAGAGGATCATCACCCCCGCGCGGTAGGTGAGGTGGGGCTCGCCGCTCGGGGTCTCGCTCTCGCTCACGCCGTGGTAGACGAAGAGCCAGCCGTGGCGGGTCAGGACCGGCGGGGTGCCGCTGCCAATCTTCAGGCTCTCCCATGGCGCCTCGGGGGCCGCGAGTCGGTGGTGGGAGGTGAAGTTGCCCAGGTGCTGGGGACGGTCGTGCTCCATGTAGAGCGAGCAGTAGGAGATCCAGATGCTCTCGCGCATCGGGTCCACGGTGCGCTCGGCGTCGGCGCCCATCATCTCCTCGGGCGAGGTGCCGGCAAAGAGCGGGCGGTGCAGGATCGCGACCTCGGACTCCTCGTTGGGGTTGGGGATCGCCACCGGGAAGAGGCACGCGTCCTTGTTGTCGACGCCCTCGAACTCGAGCCCGTCGAAGGGCTCGAAGGTCGCGAGCCCGCGGCGCTCCCAGTGGATGAGGTCGTGAGAGATCGCGAAAGCGACGCGCGGGCCCGCGGGCGAGTACGCGGTGTAGCTCATCGAGTAGTGGCCGAGGGGTTCGATGAAGGTGACGCGAGGGTCCTCGCAGCCCCCTCCGCCGTCGGGGCGCCGTTCGTAGGGCGCCTCGGGCTCGAGCGCCACGCCCAGGCGCGTGAGCCCGCACGGCTCGCCCGCGGCGTCGAAGTTGACGCGGGCCACGCCGATCCGTGAGTAGTTGCCCTTGCCCACCAGGCGCGGGAAGAGGTAGAGCTCGCCGTCGGGGCCGCGCGCCGCGGCCGGATTGAGGACTCCCTCAACCTCGAGGGGGTTGCCCGCCTCGGGCTCGATGATGAGGTCGAGGGGACGCATCGTGAAGTCGCTCACGGGTGCCTCCCCGGCGACGTGACCTGGGCCGACCCGTCGCCAACGCAGGCGATCACCGTCTGGATGACCCGCGCGCACTCCCAGGGGTCGCGCACGAGGATGGAGTCGACACCGGCCTCTTGGGCGGGATAGTCGTTGCCCCCGGGAAAGATCGCGTCGCCGGCGAAGAGCATGTCGGTGAGCGGAATCTTCAGGTGATCGCGCAGCTTGGCGATGCCGTAGGCCTTGTCGATCCCCGGCTTGGTGACGTCGATCGACGTGGTCCCGCCCAGGTGGACCGCGAAGCCGGGGATCATCGGCGCGAGCAGCGCGGCGATCTTCTCGCGCTTGGCGAAGTCGGGGTCCCAGGACTCCTTCTCGGCGAGCGGCGCCTCCTGGCCGAGCGCAGACAAGGTGATCTGCGATCCCCGGTCCTCGACCACGTCGCCCCACGTTTTCTTGGCGCGAAGACCCGACTCGTCGAGCGCGCGGTTGAGCGACGCCATGATGAGGTCGCGCTCGTCGCGTGAGAGGTCCTCGGAGTAGACCTTCGACCAGTGCCCCGCGTACTCGTAGAACTGGGTGCCGCACGTGGGCAGCAGCGAGAGGTTGGCCAGGCGCTGGTCGTCGGGCAGGTTGGCGAGGAGTTGGCTCTGGAACTGGGACCACGCCCCGCCCGAGATGACGGCGACGCGCATGACGACGAGCAGCTCTCCGAGCAGCGCGGCCACGTCGTCGCCCAGGGGGGACTTGCTCGGCGCGAGCGTGCCGTCCAGGTCGAAGACGAAAAGCCTCTTGATGTCGTGCTCATCTCTGGCGCTCGGCGAGCCCTCGTCCGAGCGGTTCCATCCGGGGCGCCGTCTACGCCACCCTACGGGTGAGCGGCGCGACGGGCGCACGCCCGTGTGACCCGCGTGGAACGGACCGCGCGATCGGCGCGATCGACGCCGTGCGCTCGATGGCCCGCCGGCGCGCGAGAAGGCCGTGCCTGCTCGCGAGATGAAGATCGACCATTCGCTCAGCTGATCGCGCCGGTCGCGACGATTTAGGCGCGTTCGAGGACCGCGACGTAGGGCTCGGCGCGTCCCGCGTCAAGAACGTGCGCGACACTCCAGCCGGTGCCGGCCACGATCGCGCGCAGCTCGGTCGGCGACGCGAAGAACCACGAGAACCACGGGCTCGGCATCCGGTCGTACCAGACGCGCAGGCGACACTGCCCGGGCGCGAGGCCGCGATCCTGGTTGCGCCGACAGTAGTCGCGGTCGATGATCGGGGCCGCGCCGGAGAACGGCCGTGAGCTCTCGACGAGGATCCGCGTGCCCGGACGCGCCGCGGCCGCCCACGTGGTGAGCGTCGAAGTCGCGCGCGGTGGCGTCGCCAGCAGGCCCAAGTTGTTGCCGAACAGGATGATCGTGTCCAAGTCGCCGATCACCGTGTGGAGGCGCTCAATTGAAAGTCGGAGCGTCCGGCCGACGCCGAAGAGCGTGGCGGCCTCGAGGGCGAGGAGAGACACGTCGACGCCGATGACGTCGTGGCCCTTCCCCTGGAGGTGTCGAGCCACGCGCCCCGCGCCGCAGCCCACGTCGGCCACGCGCCCGCGCGCGTAGCGCACGGCGCGACGCTCGGCCTCGGGCCACCCGCCGACGTCGGCGAGGTAGACCTCGGGCCCCGCGCCGACTTCAATGAGGCCGTCGTCGCGCTCGTTGACCTCTGGCGTGGTGGCCCCCGCAACCCAGTCCAGCAGCGCCGCGCCGAAGGCGTCATGGGTCGCTCGCATCTCAGCGGCGCCGGCGCCGTCCGGTGCTCGTGACGGGCGGGCGCTGGAAGTCGAGCTTGGTCTGGCTGCCGGGCTCGCGCTGGGGCGGACGCCGGGGCCCCACGGTCTCGACGCGCAGGTGCCGGCGCGTCCCCGACCAGGGCGCCGGCGGCGCGGTCACGCGGTCGGCGATGCGGTAGGCGACGCTCTCGTAGTTGACCCGCCAGCCGCGAAAGTGCGGCCACGCCTCGGCCGCGCTGCGCGTCATGGGAAAGCCCAACTCCGCGAGGGTGGCGACCGCGGCCTCGAACTCCTCGTAGGTGAGGTCGATCGGCCCCTCGGGGTTGGGGTCGAGGTCGACCGGCCAGCCGAGCGTCGCGGCAATGCGGTTGAAGAGGGTGAAGCCCATGCGCAGGCAGAGGCGCGCCTGAGACGACGCCGCGTCGGGGTCGAGCGCGTAGTGCATCGCCGCGGCGTCGAGCACGGCGAGCACGCCGAGCACCCACGAGTACCAGGGCTCGGGGGAGCGAAAGAGGAGGAGCACCGGGTAGGTCGTGTGGCTCTCGGCGACGTCGGCCGACCACTCCTCCCACTTGGCGTAGAGGTCGGGCAGGGTGTCGGCGATCCCGACCATCTGGTGGCGCGCGAGGAGCTCTGGCCCCCACGCGGGGACCCCCGCGCGGCTCTCAAGCAGCGAGACCAGGCTCTCGCGGCGGTTGAACGCGCCGTAGAGGGTGGGCAGGTAGGCGATCTGCAGCGCGACGATGACGACCCAGATCGCGCCGATGGTGATGTCGATCCCGAGGTTGGCGGCGCCGCCGACGTGGACCGCGCCCACCGTGAACTCCGCGGTCAGCGCCTGGAGGAGCGCCGACCCGAAGGAGTGCGTGGTCGCGACGAGCATGAGCCCGAAGCCCAGCACGAGCCCCCCGGCCCACGACAGCAGCTGGGCGACGAGGGCCACGGTCGCGGTGGGGGCGAGCACCGCGTCCTTGGCCTCGTAGGACTTGACGAGGCGCGACAGCCCGAGGAAGACCAGGCGCACCGCGCGGTTGACCTCGAGGCTCAGGCGCTCGATCCCCATCGGCCGGCGCGGGAGCACCATCGTGAAGAGCACGTTGGCGATCGTGACGAGCGTGACCAGCAGCCCAACGACGAAGCAGGCGACGTTCACTTATCGGCTCCGGGGCTAGCGGATCATCCGGGGCCCGATCCGGAGGTGGTGGCGGTGGCCGTGGGCGCGCGGGGGATGGGTCACCCCGTCGGCGAAGGCCCGGCGGTCGATGCGACGCAACGCCGGAAAGCCCGGGAGGACGGCGAGGGTGATGACCCCGCCGATGAGCGCCAGCCCCGGGCGCAGTCCGATGGTGTCGATGCACAGCGTCATCGCGAGCGACCCGAGCGCCATCCCCGCGATCTCACCGGCCTCCAACGCGCCCAGGGTGCGTCCAAGTCGCTCGTTGGGCACGATGTGCTGGAGCACGGTGATCGCGTTGACGTCGACCACCGAGTTGGCCGCGCCAATGAGCCACATGCTCACGAGCGCCGCCCACAGGTGCGGGAACGCCGCGACGAGGAGGAGCGGCGCGGCCCAGACCATGACGCCCAGGCCGAAGTCCGACGCCATGCGCGCGCGCGCGGACAGCACGAGGGCGATGAAGCCGCCGACGAGGCCGCCGATGCCCAGGGTCGACTCCATGAAGCCCAGCCCCGAGCTGCCGATGTGCAGCAGGCGCAGCGCGATGGCGACGGTGAAGACCGCCGACGCGCCGGCGACCACGCACTGCAGGATGTAGAGCACCACGAGGATGGTGACGTCGCGGTCCTCGCGAATGGTGCGAAAGCCCTTGGCCGCGCGCACGAGGAAGCTCTGGGCGCGCTCCTCGGTGGAGGGCGGCGCCGCGTCGTGGGCGACCAGCTCCGCCGAGCGCTCCTCGGGTCGCGGCGGCCTCACCGACGCGACGATCAGCGCCGACCATATGAAGGTCAGCGCGTCGAAGGAGAAGGCGATCGTGACATTGGCCAGCGCGAGCAAAAAGCCCGCGACCGCGGGTCCCGCAAAGAAGCCAACGCTCTCGATGGTCGACGACACGACGTTGGCGCCCGCGATCTCGTCGGGCTCGCGCGCGAGCAGGGGCAGGATCGACGCCTGCGCCGGTCGGAACGCGGTGCCGGCCACGCCGACCAGGACGACCAGGGCGAAGATGAGGAAGCGCGACGCGTGCAGCCCCACGCACACCGCCGCGCCCGAGACCAGGACCAGTCGGGTGAGGTCGGACGCGACCATGACCTTCTTGCGGTCGTACTGGTCGGCGAAGGTCGACGTGAACGGCGCGGCGGACGCGATTGCCAGGTAGCGCACGGTCGCCAGGACCCCGACCGCGGTCGCGCCGCCGTGCAGGAACACGTAGACCGCGGCGCTGAGGGTGAAGACCCCATCGCCGATGAGCGATCCGGCGAACGCGTAGAAGATCCGTCGCAGCGCCTGGTTGCCCATGACGTCGCCCATCGCCTTCTTCGACGAGCGAAGCTCCTGGCCAATCATGCTCATCCGGGCCCTCCCGCTACCCCGACCAAGCCCGGGACAGGCGATTCGCCTCCCCGACTCGACCGACGCAGATCCCCCTGCTGGTCAGTTGATGCGACATTGTGGCACTTGACGTCACAGCGGAGCAACGACTCGGCGTTCCTGCCCCTCCGGGCCGGTGACTCTAGACCGTCGTGGCGGGCAACGCGACCCCGTCGACGCGCCGCGGGAGCGACGTCGTGGCGTCGCGCAGCGCGAGGGGGAGCAGCGCGTTAGCAACCCCCTGGTAGGTGACCGGGCGGAGCCAGCGGTGGATGGCCGCCGCGCCCACGGACGTGGAACTGGCCTGCGTCGTCGACGGCCACGGCCCGCCGTGCTGCATCGACCACGAGACGCCGACCCCCGTGGGGTACGCGTTCATCACCACGCGGCCGGCCCTCGTCGCGGCCCAGCCGAGGAGCCACGCCGAGTCCGGGTCGTCATCCGCCGCGAACAGGCTGAAGGCGAGCGACGGCGCCGCAGCCTCGAGCGCGCGGCGCAGGTCGTCGGGCGACGCGTAGCGCACGACGACCCCGACCGGTCCGAAGCACTCCTCGCGAAGCGTGGTCGCTCCGGGCGCCACGAATTCGTCGACGCTGACCTCGAAGAGCGCGGCGTCCGCCTGGGCGCCGTGAGCGTCGCTCGGCCCGACCAGCGCGCGCGCGCCGGCGTCGTGTATGGCGCGTGCTCCCTCGCGAAACCGCTCGGCGATGGCGGCGCTGAGCAGGGTGAACCGCGCGCGACCCACGAGCGCCCCAGCGAGGGCGGTCATGAGCCCGTCGCCGTCGGGTCCCTCGGGGACGAAGACCAGTCCCGGCTTGGTGCAGAACTGTCCCGCGCCCAGCGTGAGCGACCCCGCGACGCCCTCACCGATCTCCTCGCCGCGCTGCGCGGCGGCGGTTGGGGTGACAACCAGAGGGTTGGCCGCGCCCAACTCGCCGAAGAAGGGGATGGGGTGTGGGCGCGAGTGCGCGCGCTGCCACAGCGCGCGCCCGCCCGCGACCGAACCGGTAAAGCCAACCGCGCTGATCGCGGGCGAGTCGACGAGGGCGGTTCCCGCGTCGACCCCAAAGACCAAGCCCAGCGTCCCCGTCGGGGCGTCAACGGCCCGCGCGGCGCGCTCGAGCGCGGCGAAGCACGCCAGGCTCGTCGCGGGGTGCGCGGGGTGGGCCTTGATGACGACCGGGCAGCCCGCGGCCAGCGCGGACGCGGTGTCGCCGCCGGGGACCGAGAACGCGAAGGGGAAGTTGGAGCTACCGAAGACGGCGACGGGACCCAGCGGCACCATGACCCGCCGCAGGTCGGGCAGCGGACCCATGGGCGAGTCGGTCGCGTGGTCGATCGACGCGTCGAGGAACGAACCGTCCTCGACCACGCCGGCGAAAAAGCGAAGCTGGAACGCGGTTCGACGCAGCTCTCCTTCGAGGCGCGGTCGACCGAGCGCGGTCTCCTCGTCGGCGACCGTGACGAGCGCGTCTCGGTCGACCTCGAGCTCGTCGGCCATGGCGCGCAGCATCCCCGCACGCCACTCGAGCGACCTCGCGGCGAGGTCGGGAGCGGCGTCGAGGGCGAGCTCGCTGAGTCGGCGGACCTCGGCGGGGGAGGCCTCGTCGACGTCGAGGTCGCGCGTCTCGCCCGTTGCGGGGTTGGTGCTCACCACCTTCATGGCGGTCACGAGTGCGACTCGCGAAGGCTCGCGCCCGTGGTGGCGTCGAAGAAGTGAAGGTGCTCGGGGTGGAAGCGCACGCGTAGGGCGTCGCCCACGGCGACCTGGGCGCGTGGCCCCATCTTGGTGACGAGTGTGGTGGGACGCGCGACGACCGACCCCTCGTCGGTGACCACGTCGGCGCTGGCACCCGCCGCGTCGGCGAGGGAGAGGTGGACGAGGATCTCGGCGCCCAGGGCCTCTCGGCGCTCGACGCGCGCGAGCAGGGTGCCCGCGGTGTCGTCGCGGACGACCTCGACGTCCTCGGGCCGAACGCCGATGACCACCGCGGCGCCGGGCTCGGTCGGGAGGCGGTGCGACGTCGCGTAGGAGTCGGGCACGGGGATCTGCTGGTCGCCGACCGCGACCGTGACGGCGTTGGCGTCGACAGAGAGGCTCGCACGAAGCAGGTTCATTGGTGGAGACCCCATGAACCCGGCGACGAACTCGTTGGCGGGGTGGTCGTAGAGGCCCTGGGGCGTGTCGCACTGCTGGAGCTGGCCCGCGCGCATGACCGCGACCCGGTCGCCCCTGGTCCTGGCCTCGATCTGGTCGTGGGTCACGTAGACCGTGGCGACGCCCAGCAGCCGCTGGATGCGCGCGATCTCCAAGCGCATCTCGACGCGCAGCTGGGCGTCGAGGTTGGAGAGGGGCTCGTCCATGAGGAAGGCGGCAGGCTCGCGGACGATGGCCCGGCCCATGGCGACCCGCTGCCGCTGGCCACCGGACAGCGCGGCGGGCTTGCGGTTCAGGTAGGGGTCCAGGCCGAGCAGCTCGGCCGCCTCGCCGACCC
>JBOGFU010000241.1:0-2904 GCA_050743545.1 Acidimicrobiales bacterium
GATGAGGACCATGCCGACGAAACCCAGCAGCGCGGGCCGCCACAGGAACGACCACCCCTCGAAGGGGCCCGGCTGGAAGCGCCCGAGGGGGGTGTAGCGCCGTTCGAGGACCTGAATCGCGGACTCGAGCTGGGCGGCGGTGCGCTCATAGGCGTGGCGGACGGACCCGGCCCATGACCTCAGTCGACTCACGCCGCTCCCTCCGCCACCGACCACGCCACGGTACTAAAGCCCGGGCGTGGCCGGCCCGGCGAGGGCTGACCGTGGTGGGCCGGGAGGGATTCGAACCCCCGTAGGCTAAGCCGTCTGGTTTACAGCCAGATCCCATTGGCCACTCGGGCACCGACCCGTCGAGCATGCTACCCGTTCACCCGCCCGGCTCTCGGGCGAGGCCCTACTCTCTAGGCGTGCCGAGCTTCGACGTCGTCAGCGAGGTAGACGCCCAAGAGGTGCGCAACGCCGTCGACCAGGCCAACCGCGAAGCGTCGACGCGCTTCGACTTCAAGAACACCAACGCCAAGGTCGAGTACGCGGTGAAGGAGCTCACGCTGAGCGCGACGACCGAGGACCGCCTGCGCGCGCTCTACACCGTCTTAGAAGAGAAGATGGTCAAGCGCTCGGTGTCGCTCAAGGTCCTCGACCCGGGCAAGGTCGAAGAGGCCAGCCAGAACAGCGCGCGCCAGCGCGTCGGCCTGCGCGCGGGGATCACCCAGGAGCTCGGCAAGCAGATCAACAAGATCGTCAAG
Organism: Acidimicrobiales bacterium; assembly: GCA_050743545.1. Lineage (GTDB taxonomy): Bacteria > Actinomycetota > Acidimicrobiia > Acidimicrobiales > RAAP-2 > RAAP-2. Next base: position 747 of record JBOGFU010000241.1, read on the forward strand.
GACATGGGCGCCAAGAGCCTGTCGTCATCGATCCAGGGCGACCAGGTGCGCGTGACCGGCAAGCAGCGCGACGACCTGCAGGCGGCGATCGCCGCGATCAAGGCCGCGGATCTGCCCGTGCCCCTGCAGTTCACCAACTTTCGCGACTAGCCGCGCGGCTGGCTCTCCTCCGCGTTGAGGTGCGCGTCCATGTCCTCGAGTGAGTGGACGTTGAAGATGCGGTTGAACACCATCAGCTTGAGGATCCAGAAGAGCCCGAAGGAGAGCACGTTGGTGCCGCTCACCAGCGCGGTGTTGACGACGTGGGCCCAGTGGTGCGAGTGGACCTCGTGTCGCGCCCAGGTCGCGCCGAGGATGGAGACCCCGATGCCGAGCGCCGACATCGTCCAGAAGGGGATGATCTCCTTGGTGAGGTGGCTGCGCCCGCGCTTGCCCCAGGTCCAGCTGCGATTGAGGTAGTACGACGGCAGCGTCGCGACCAGGTTGCCGGCGATGGTGGCCCAGATGACCCCCGGGATGATGCGAAAGCCGTAGAGGATCGCAATCGACGAGAACGACACACAGGTCGACACCGCCGAGACCGAGGTGAAGCGGATGATCTTTCGCCCCTGATGCGTCTTGGCCCACGCGACAAAGCGCTCGAGGGGGCTGGACATGGCGACCAGCCTACCGGCCGGCCCGGCGCTCTCCCGGCGATGTCAGAATGGTCCGATGTCCGAAGCCCTCGACTTCCTGGTCACGCTGCTCGACCTCGAGACCATCGAGGTCAACACCTATCGCGGTCGCCACCCCGAGGAGGCGCGCGAGCGCACCTTCGGTGGCCAGGTCGCGGCCCAGGCGCTCATGGCCGCGGGTCGCACCGTCGAGGCCCGTCGCGTCCACTCGCTGCACTCGTACTTCTTGCGCCCCGGTGACCCGCGCGTGCCGATCCTCTACGAGGTCGACCGCATCCGCGACGGCAAGAGCTTCACCACGCGGCGCGTGGTCGCGATCCAACACGGTCGCGCGATCTACAACATGCAGGCGAGCTTCCACAACGACGAGGAGTCACTCGACCACCAGATTGCGATGCCCGTCGTGCCCGGTCCCGACAGCGTGCGCCCCCTCTACGAGCGCGTGAAGGAGGAGTGGGGCGACGTCGACGAGTGGTTCAAGCGCCTTCACCCCATCGACCAGCGATTCCTCGGCGAGCTGCCGTGGAGCCCGAACCGCGACCTCGAGCCGCGACGTCAGCTGTGGATCCGCGCCGACGGCGAGCTCCCCGACGACCCGCTGCTGCACGCGTGCGTGGTCACCTACGCATCCGACATGAGCCTCTTCGACGCGATCCTCGCGCCGCACCGCGTGCGCTGGGACGACGGGTCGTTCATGGGCGCGAGCCTCGACCACTGCATGTGGTTTCACCGACCGGTGCGCGCCGACGAGTGGCTGCTCTACGACACCGAGTCACCGATCGCCCACGGCGCGCGCGGCCTGGCGCGTGGCTTTCTGTTCACCCAGGGCGGCGACCTCGTCGTGTCGATGGTCCAGGAGGGGCTTACCCGCGTCGTGCGTCCCACCAAGGCGGTCGAGCCCGCGTGACCCTCGCCGAGCGCGTCGCCGACTACGAGGCCGCCACCGCGGAGCTCCTCGCGGTCGCGAACGTCGCCGACGCGCTGCTCGACCGGCCGGTCGACGACGGGTGGACCGCGCGCCAGGTTCTCCACCACCTCGCCGACTCCGAGACCACGTCGTATCTTCGCCTGCGCCGACTCCTCGCCGAGCCGGGGTCGACGATCCAGGGCTACGACCAGGAGGCCTGGGCCGCGTGCGCCGAGCTCGGCTACTCCGAGTTGGGCGTGGCCCACGCGCTCGCCGTCGTGGCCGCGGTTCGCGCGGCGAGCCACGACGTGCTGGCCCGACTGAGCGACGACGACCTCGCCCGATCGGGCACCCACTCCGAGTCGGGCGCCTACACCCTCGACGATTGGCTCACGATCTACACCGCTCACCCGCGCGAGCACCGCGCGCAACTGCTGGCGGCGACCGGCGCCTAGCCCGCGGTGCGCTGGTCGACGGGCACGTAGTCGCGCGCCTCGGAGCCGACGTAGAGCTGACGCGGGCGAGCGATCTTGAGGTCCTGCTCGAGGAGCTCCTGGTAGTGCGAGAGCCAGCCCGA
>JBOGFU010000242.1:0-10840 GCA_050743545.1 Acidimicrobiales bacterium
AGCCGTCGGTGTCCTGGTTACCGTATTTCTTCTCGTCGCCGGGCGCCTGCGCCACGCGCACGCGCGCCCAATCCGCCTCCATCTCGTCGGCCACCACCATCGGCAGGCCGGTGCGCGGTGCCCAGGCAGTCCGCGCCGGTGTCGCCCCCGCCCAGGATGACGACGCGCCGACCCGCGGCGTCGATGCTCGACGCGACACCGTCGCGCACGGCGCGGTTGGCGGCCTCGAGGTAGGTCATCGCCGCGACCACGCCGTCGAGGCCCGCGCCCGGGACGTCGATCGTGCGGGGAATGGTCGAGCCCAGCGCGAGCACCACCGCGTCGGCGTTGGCGCGCACGCTCTCCAGGCTCGGGCCACCCTCTGCGACCTCGACCCCCGTGCGAAAGACGACGCCCGCGTGGCGCATCGCGTCGAGGCGACGATCGAGGACGGCCTTCTCCATCTTGAACTCGGGGATTCCGTAGCGAAGCAGCCCCCCGGGGGCGTCGGCGCGCTCGAGGACCTCGACCGCGTGTCCCGCGCTCACCAGCTGCGCCGCGGCGGCGAGACCGGCCGGCCCCGACCCCACGACGGCGACGCGACGTCCGCTGGGGGCGGCGTTGGACGACGCGACGGGCAGCCCACGCGCAAACGCGTGTTCGGCGACCTCGTACTCGAGGCGCTCGATGGTGACCGCCTGGCCGGAGATCGCGAGCACGCACGCCGACTCGCACGGCGCCGGGCAGAGCCGACCCGTGAACTCCGGGAAGTTGTTGGTCGCGAAGAGCTGGGTCGCCGCGACGTCCCAGCGCCCGCGGTAGGCGCCGTCGTTGAAGGCCGGTATGCGGTTGCCCAGGGGGCAGCCCTGGGTGCAGAAGGGCACGCCGCAGTCCATGCAGCGCCCGGCCTGGGTCGCGAGCTCGTCGTCACCCTGGGGCTCGTAGACCTCGCGCCAGTCGCGCACGCGCACGGCGACCGGCCGGGTCGCCGGGCCGCGCCGCTCGCTCTCTAAGAACCCCGTCGGCCTACCCACCGCGCTGCTCGTCCCTCGCGCGCTGGTACTCCGAGGACTCCACGCGCACGAAGCCCATGCGCGCGCGGCGCCAGTCGTCGAGCAGACCTCGGGCGACCTGCGACCCGGTCTCGTCGACGAAGCGGGTGAGCAGCGCGCGCAGGAGCTCGTCGTCGTCGGCCTCGAGCGGCTCGATCTCGTAGACCCCGGCCGCCAGGTGGTCGTGGACCTCGCTCGCGGGGTCGTAGAGGTAGAGGGTTCCGCCCGACATGCCCGCGGCGAGGTTGCGCCCGACCGCGCCGAGCACGACGACCACGCCCCCGGTCATGTACTCGCCGGCGTGGTCGCCCGCGCCCTCGACCACGATGGTCGCGCCCGAGTTGCGCACGCCACAGCGCTCGCCCACCACCCCGCGCACGAAGAGCTCGCCACCGGTCGCGCCGTAGCCCACGACGTTGCCCGCGACCACGCTCACCTCGCTGCGCACACGCGACGCGGGGTCGGGGCGCACGACGACGCGACCGCCGGAGAGCCCCTTGCCCACGTAGTCGTTGGCGTCACCGCTCAGGCGGATCGTGAGCCCGCGCGGGATGAACGCGCCGAGGCTCTGGCCGGCTGACCCCGTGAGGTCGATGACGACCGAGTCGGGCTCGAGCTCGCGCGCGCCGTGGGTGCGCGTGAGCGCGCTGCCGGTCAGTGTGCCCACGGCACGATTGCCGTTGTTGACCGGGAGCGCGACGTGAAACGCCTCACCGCGCACGCTCGCGGTCACCGCGGCGTCCAAGAACGTCCAGTCGAGCGCGCCGTCGAGGCCGTGGTCCTGCTTGGCGCTCCGGCGACGCTGGTCGCGCTCGACCGGGGTCAACAGCGCGGAGAGGTCGAGGTCGAGCCGGGGGTCCTCGGGTGTCTCCGCGCGCAGCCGGGCGACGTCGCCGATGACCTCGTCGAGGGTGCGCGCGCCCAGCATCGACAGGTAGGCGCGGACCTCCTCGGCGACGAACTCGAAGAAGGTCTCCACGAACTCCGGCTGACCGGTAAAGCGCCGTCGCAGCTCGGGGTTCTGGGTCGCGATGCCGACGGGGCAGGTGTCGAGGTGACACACGCGCATCATCACGCAGCCCGACACCACCAGCGGCGCGGTCGCGAACCCGAACTCCTCCGCGCCGAGCAGCGCGGCGAGGATCACGTCACGACCGGTCTTGAGTTGGCCGTCGACCTGGAGCACCACGCGGCTGCGCAGGCCGTTGGCGGCGAGGGTCTGGTGGGCCTCGGCGAGCCCGAGCTCCCAGGGCGTGCCCGCGTGCTTGAGCGACGTGAGCGGCGCGGCGCCGGTGCCGCCGTCGTGGCCCGATATGAGGATGACGTCGGCGTGGGCCTTGGCCACGCCCGCCGCGACCGTTCCCACGCCCTGCTCGCTCACCAGCTTGACGTGGATGCGCGCGGCGTCGTTGGCGCACTTGAGGTCGTAGATGAGCTGGGCGAGGTCCTCGATCGAGTAGATGTCGTGGTGCGGCGGCGGCGAGATGAGCCCGACCCCCGGGGTGGAGAGTCGCGTGCGCGCGATCCAGGGGTAGACCTTGGTGCCCGGGAGCTGTCCGCCCTCACCGGGCTTGGCGCCCTGGGCCATTTTGATCTGTAGGTCGTCGGCGCTCACGAGGTACCGGCTGGTGACCCCGAAGCGCCCCGACGCGACCTGCTTGATCGCCGACCGGCGGTTGAGGCGCGGGTCCGACGCGTCGTAGCGCTCCTCGTCCTCGCCACCCTCGCCGGTGTTGGACTTGGCGCCCAGGCGGTTCATCGCGATGGCCAGGGTGGTGTGGGCCTCTTCGGAGATCGACCCGTAGGACATCGCGCCGGTCGAGAACCGCCGGATGATCGACCTCGCGTCCTCGACCTCGTCGAGGGGGGTCGGGGTCGCCGCGGGCACCAGGTCGAGGAAGCTGCGCAGGGTGACGCGCTCGGCGCGCTGGGAGTCCACCAGGGCCGTGTACTCCTGGAAGATGTCGAAGCGCTTGGCCCTCGTCGCGTGCTGGAGCTTCTGGACGGTGCGCGGGTTGAACAGGTGGGGCTCGCCGTCGCGGCGCCACTGGTACTCGCCGGGGTTGATGAGGCCGGGCTCCGCGCCCGGCGCGGGGTGGTAGGCGCCGCGGTGCAGGTCGAGCACGTCGTTGGCCAGTCGCGCGAGCGTCGCGCCCCCGACGGGCGATCGCAGTCCCGGAAAGTACGGCCCGATGACGTCGTCGCCCAGGCCCACGGCCTCAAAGAGCTGGGAGCCCACGTAGCTCGCGACGGTCGACACGCCCATCTTGCTCATCACCTTGACGAGGCCCTTGGTCAGCGCCTTGGCGTAGGTGTATCGAGCGTCGCGCGCGTCGCGGGCGCCGACGTCGCCGCGCGAAACCAGATCGTCGATCGTCTCGTAGGCGAGGTAGGGGCAGACCGCCGACGCGCCGAAGCCCAGCAGGAGCGCGACGTGGTGAACCTCGCGCACGTCGCCGGCCTCGAGCACCAGCGCGGCCGACGTGCGCAGGTGCTCGTCGACGAGGCGATGGTGGACCGCGGACGTGACGAGCAGGCTGGGCACGCCCGCGAGCTCGGGCGAGGTGTTGCGATCGCTGAGGATGATCAGGTTAGCCCCGGCGCGCACCTCGGCGACGACGCGGTCGCACACGTCGGAGATCGCCCGGGCCAGCGACGCCGCGGGGTCGCCGCCCACCGCGAAGAGCGCGTCGACGACGGCCGCGCGAAAGCCCGTGACCGCGGGGTACTCCTCAACGTAGCGGAGCTTGGCCAACTCCTCGGCCGAGAGGATCGGTGACGCCATGACGATCTGATGGCAGTGGGCCGCGGACTCGCCGAGCAGGTTGTCCTCGCCGCCGAGGCCCACCCGCGTCGACGTGACGAGCTCTTCGCGGATGGCGTCGAGCGGGGGGTTGGTGACCTGTGCGAAGAGCTGGGCGAAGTAGTCAAAGACCGAGCGCGGTCGCTTCGACAGCGCGGCGGGCGCGGTGTCGGTCCCCATGGAGCCGATCGGCTCCTCGCCGACGAGCGCCATGTGGGTCACGATGAGTCGCAGGTCCTCCTCGGAGTAGCCGAACGCGCGCTGCTGGCGCAGGATCGACGCATGGCTGGGGGTGAGCATCGGGCGCTCGTCGAGCTCGTCGAGCGAGACCTGGCGGCTCAACCACTCGGCGTAGGGAGCGCGCGACGCGAGCCGCGCCTTGACCTCGTCGTCGTCGACGATGCGACCCTCGGCGACGTCAACGAGGAAGACGCGCCCCGGCTGGAGGCGGCCCTTGCGCACGACGCGCGCGGGGTCGATGTCGAGCACCCCCACCTCGCTCGCGAAGATGACCCGACCGTCGTCGGTCTCCCAGTAGCGCGCGGGGCGCAGCCCGTTGCGATCGAGCACCGCGCCGACCACCCGCCCGTCGCAGAACGAGATGGACGCGGGGCCGTCCCAGGGCTCCATCAGCGCCGCGTGGTAGCGATAGAAGTCCCGTCGTGCGGGCTCCATGACCGTCGAGCGCTCCCACGCCTCCGGGATCATCATGAGCACGGCGTGCGGGAGCGACCGCCCCGACCTCACCAGGAGCTCGGCGACCTCGTCGAAGCTCGCCGAGTCGCTCATGTCGTCGGTGACGAGCGGGGTGAGCTCGCCGATCGTCAGCGGGAGGATCGGAGCGTCAAGGGTGGACTCGCGCGCGCGCAGCCAGTTGCGATTTCCGCGCACGGTGTTGATCTCGCCGTTGTGGGCGATCATGCGGAAGGGCTGGGCGAGGTCCCAGCGCGGCAGGACGTTGGTCGAGAACCGGCTGTGCACGAGCGCGATCGCGGAGGCGAGTCGCTCGTCGCGCAGGTCGGCGAAGTACCGGCGCAGCTGGGGCGCCGTGAGCATTCCCTTGTAGATCAGGGTCCTCGACGAGCACGACGCGGCGTAGAGGTCGCACTCGTGCTCGATGACCTTGCGCGCGCAATACAGCGCGCGCTCGAGGCCGTCGTCGGCGAAACCATCGACCGACTCGATCAACTGCTGGGTGAAGCGCGGCTCGCCCGCGGCCGACGTCGGCCCCAGCAGGCTCGAGTCCACGTCCAGGTCGCGCGTCGCCCCCGCGCGAAGGCCGACCCGCCCCAGCGCGCGGTCGATGATCGAGGCGTAGTCGGCCAGGGAGCGGGCCCTCGGGACCATCCAATTGGCCACGCCGTAGGAGCCGGGCGCCGGAAGGTCGCCGTAGACCGCGCGCAGAAAGCCGTCGGGCATCTGGACGAGGAGACCCGCGCCATCGCCCGAGTCCGGGTCGGCGCCCACCGCGCCGCGGTGCTCGAGGTTCTCGAGGATGGTGAGCGCGTCGGTGACGGTCGCGTGGCTGGGCACGCCCGACAGGTCGGCGATCATCCCGACGCCGCACGCGTCGTGCTCGAAGGAGGGGTCGTAGAGGCTTCTCGTCATGGCGTTGTCCTTGGGGCAACGCTGACCCACGCCCATCATAGCCAGGGCCCTTTTCGCGACCTCCGACCTACGCTGGTGCGGTGACGCACTCCCCCCGTTCGGTGGTGATCGTGGGCGCGGGCATCATTGGCCTGACGAGCGCGTTTCGCCTCGCGCGACGCGGTCACGCGGTGACCTTGATCGACCCCGCGCCCGCGCGCGGGGCGACGTGGGCCGCGGCGGGGATGATCGCCGCGTCCGCGGAGGCCACGAGCGGCGAGCGCGACAACTTCCAGCTCCAGCGCGAGGCCGTCGCCGAATGGGGAGAGCTCAACGACGAGCTCGACGAGTGCGCCGGGCTGCGAGTGTCACTCCACCGGGCCGGGAGCCTGGTCGTCGGTTGGTCGGCGGGTGACCGCGGCGCGGTCGCGCGCTTCGCGCAGGTCGCCGCGAACGTGGGCGCCAGCGCCCAAGAGGTGTCACGCGCGGGCCGCGCCGACCTCTTCGCGGGCCTCTCCGATCGCGTCCACGATGGGCTGTGGCTGCCCGACGACGCGTGGCTCGACCCCGACGACGCGGTGGCGGTGCTGCGCGCGGCGCTGGCGTCACTCGGGGTCGACGTCGTCGCCGACGTTGTCCACGAGGTCGGGCGCGACGGCGCCCAGGTCGTTGCCCGCGGTGAGTCCTCGTCGTACCGCGGTGACGTGGGGGTACTCGCCACGGGCTGGGCCGAGCCTCCCACCGGCGCCCGCGTGAGTGGGGAGCACAAGGTTCGACCGGTGCGCGGGGCGACGGTGCACGTCAGCGGCGTAGCCCGCGAGGGTCGACCGATGATTCGCGCGTTCGTGCGCGGCCGCCCGATATACCTCGTGGCGAGGGTTGGCGGGCGCGCGGTGCTCGGCGCCACCTCCGAGGAGCGCCACGAGGTCGGGGTGGAGGTCGGCGAGCTCTCGCGCCTCTTGCGCGACGCGCTCGAGGTGTTGCCGGTTCTGGAGTCCGCGACCGTCACCGCGACGAGGAGCGGGCTGCGCCCGGCGAGCGTCGATGGTCGTCCGTTCTTCGAGCACCTCGAGCCCGCGGGCTGGGCGTGGTCCAGCGGCTACTACCGCCACGGGGTCACCCTCGCGCCCCACGCCGCGATGCTCGCGGTTCAGCTCGCGGAGGCGTCGTGATCCGCGTGAACGGCATCGATCGCCCGCACGTCGACGAGTCCGTGGACGAGCTTCTCGCGCGCGAGGGAGTCACCCCGCGCGGGGTCGCGGTCGCGATCAACGGCGAGGTCGTGTCGCGCTCGGCCTGGTCGAGCACGCGCGTCGTCGACGGCGACGCGGTCGAGGTCGTCACCGCCGCCGCGGGCGGCTAGTCGCGGGCGCCGGGGTAGGATTGACACTTCGGGCTGTGGCTTAGTTTGGTCTAGAGCGCTCGGCTGGGGGCCGAGAGATCGGGAGTTCGAATCTCCCCAGCCCGACCACCGTCCTAGGGTGAACGCCGTGCCCTACGCCACCAACGGAGGGGTCCGCCTCTGCTTCGAGTCCTTCGGCGACCCCGCGAACACCCCACTGCTGCTCATCAACGGGCTCGGCTCCCAGCTCATCAACCACGACGAGGAGTTCATCGCGCTGCTCGTCGACCGGGGCCTCTTCGTGACGAGAGCCGACAACCGCGACGCCGGGCTCTCGACGCACTTCGACGGCGAGTCGTCGCGCGTGGGTGAGATCCTCGCCGACCGTCGTGAGGGTCGCGTCCCCACACCCCTCTACTCACTGTCCGACATGGCGGACGATTCGGCGGCGGTGCTCGACGCCCTCGGCGTGACTCGCGCCCACGTCGCGGGTTGGTCACTCGGCGGAATGATCGCCCAGCAGCTCGCGATCGACCACCCCGAACGGGTCGCCACGCTCACGTCGATCATGTCGACGACCGGCGACGCGGACGTGGGACAGGCCACCCCGGAGGCCAACGCCGTGCTCATGACGCCGATCCCCCCAGGTCGCGACGCCTACGTCGAGCGCTCCGTGGCCAACAACGCGGTCTACGGGTCACCGGGCTTGCACGACCCGGCCCGCCTGGCCGAGCGTGCGCGCGCGGCCTACGACCGGGCCTTTGACCCCGCGGGGGTGTCGCGCCAGTTCGCCGCCGTGGTGGGCTCGCCAAGTCGCACCGACCAGCTGCGGTCACTGTCGGTCCCGACCCTCATCATCCACGGCGACCGCGACGCCCTTATCTCGGTGAGCGGGGGCGTGCGCACCGCCGAGGCCGTGCCGGGCGCTCGCCTCGAGGTCATTGAGGGGATGGGTCACGACCTGGTCCCGCAGTTCTTTGCCCGCGTCGCCGGGCTCATCGCCGACCACGTGATCGCCAACGCCTAGCGCGCGAGCCCGCGCTCCTTGGCCGAGACTCGCAGTTCGTCGCGAGCTGCGGGGTGGGCCGCGTGGTCGATGAGGAGTCGGGCCTGGGCGTGCTGGCTTCGTCCGAAGATGGCCGCGGTCCCCTGCTCGGTCACGATCGCCGAGTGCTGGAACGAGCACATCGGAGTCGCGAGCATGGGCACGATGTTGGACTGGCCGCTCTTGTCGTGCCACGACCGCAGGGCGATGACCGAGTGTCCACCCTTGGAGTGCAGCGCACCGGACACGAAGTCCGGCTGCCCGCCGAAGCCCGAGTAGATCCGGCCGCGAACGTAGCTCGCGTTGGCCTGGGCGTAGAGGTCGACCTGAAGCGCGGTGTTGATCGAGAGCATCGCGGGGTGGGCGGCGATGCGCCCCGGGTCGTTGACGACTTCGGTTCGCCCCATGAGGAGGCGCGGGTTGTCGTGCGCCCACTCGTAGAGCTCGGGAGAGCCGAAGAGGAACGTGGACACGACCGGCTGGTCCCGGTCCAGCGCGCCGGCCTGCTCGAGGTGCAAGACCCCGTCGCTCACCATCTCGGACCAGACGCCGAGGTGACGGCGCTCGATCATCATCTGGGCCGCCGCGTCGGGCAACTGGCCGATGCCCATCTGAATCGTCGCGCCGTCGCCGGCCAACGCGGCGACCCCCGCGCCCACCACCTGCGCGTCGTCGTCGAGCTCGCGCGGCGCGGGCGACGCCAGCGGTCCGTCGACCTCGATCGCCAGGTCGATCAGGTCCGTGTCGATGTCGGCGTCGCCGCGGGTGTAGGGCATGTGGCGGTTGACCTGGGCGACCACGAGTCCCCCGCGTCGGCGCACCTCTTCAATCGCCGCCGGCAGGATGTTGACCTCGATGCCGAGCGAGACCTTGCCGTCTCGCGGCGGTGACGTGTGGATAAGCGCGACGTCGGGTGGGCGGGCTGAGCTAAAGAGCCGCGGCACCAGCGACAGACGCATCGGCAGGTAGTCGAGGCGCTCGTCACTGCGCACGCCCTCACCCACGAAGGGTGTCTCGTTGATCACCCCGTCACGCCGGGGCCAACCCGGCTGCGCGTTCATCGCGAAGAGGCGGCAGTGCTCGAGCGCCCGTTCGGCCAGGCCAAGGAGCTCCCACGGGGTGGCGAAGTTGCCCGAGACCACCACGCGGGGCTCGGCGCCGGGCACCGCGCGCAGCGCCGAACTCACCTCATCGATCGACACGACGCGCACTTAGGGCCTCCCCGGCTCGTCGGGCGCCACGTCCGACGCCCGACGAGTCTCGCACGTCATCGACGCGGAGCGCGGTGGCTGGGGTCGGCCGACTCGAGCAACAGGCGCCACTCCGCGCGCGCAATCGCCGTTCGCGCGACGTCCACCGCGTCAGGGTTGACCGAGATCGACGTGATGCCGAGCCGCACGAGCTTCTCAGCGAACTCCGGGTGGTTCGACGGCGCTTGGCCACACAGCGACGACGTAATGCCCGCGGCGTGGCACGCCTCGATGATGCGCCCGATGGAGTCGAGCACCGCCGCGTCGAACTCGTCGAAGAGCTCCGCGCACACCGGCGAGTCGCGATCGACGCCCAGGGTGAGCTGGGTGAGGTCGTTGCTGCCGATCGACACGCCGCTGATTCCCATCTGCGCGTACTCGGGAATCCGGTAGGCGACGGAAGGGACCTCGGCCATCACCCACACCGGCAGGCCGTCGCCCGCGGGGCTCTTGGCGACCTGGGCCAGCACGTTCTCCAACTCCCACGCCGTGCGCACGAAGGGAATCATCAGCGTCACGTTGGGGCTCTGCTCGCGCACGCGCGCCAGGGCCTCGAGCTCGAGGGCGAAGACCTCGGGCTCCTGGGTGTAGCGGAAGCACCCGCGGTAGCCGATCATGGGGTTCTCCTCAGACGCCTCGAACTCGGCGCCGCCCTCGAGCGCGACGAACTCGTTGGTCCGAAAGTCCGTGGAGCGATAGACCACCGGCCGACTGCCGAACGCCCGGGCGATGCGCAGCAGCGACGCCGACATGCGGTCGACGAAGAGCGCCTGCTCGCCGCGCTTGATGAGGAGCTTGGGGTGGACGCCACCGAGCGCGTCGGTCAGCATGAACTCCGCGCGAACCAGGCCGACCCCGTCAACGTCGAGCTCGGCGACCTCCTCGGCGTGCTCGGCGAAGGCGAGGTTGACGTAGAGGCGCGTCGCCAGGGGCGCGGGGGTCGCCGCGACCGTGGTCACGGGTGCCACCGTGACACCCGACGCCGCAACGGACGTGTCCCCTTCGTAGACGACGCCCTTGGAGCCGTCCACGGTCACCAACTCGCCCGTGCGCAGCACGGTCGTCGCGGTGCGCGCGCCGACGACACAGGGCACACCCAGCTCGCGCGAGACGATCGCCGCGTGACAGGTCACCCCCCCGCCGTCGGTCACCAGCGCCGCGGCGCGTCGCATCGTCGGAACCCAGTCCGGGCTCGTCATCACCGCGACGAGGACCTCGCCGTCGAGAAGTTGGTCCCCGTCGTCGGGAGAGTTGAGGACCCGCACCCGCCCCACGGCGACGCCGTGGGAGGCGGCGAGCCCCTGGACCAATACCGATCCGGTCGCCAGCGCCGCGGGGGCGCCCAGCGTGGTGATCGGTCGCGACTGCACCAAGTAGGTGTGGCCCGCGGCCATGGCCCACTCGGTATCCTGGGGCGACCCGTAGTACTCCTCGACCCGCAGCCCGAGGCGCGCGAGGTCGACCGCGTCGTCGTCGCTCAGCACGCGACGACGCCCCTCGTCCACGCTCAGGTCAACGTGGAGGTCGTGGCCGTCGGGGCCGCGAACGAGCTGGAAGGACTGCGTGCCCACGCGCACCGACGTGAGGTGGGGTCCCGACTTGGTGAGCAGGTAGGTGTCGGGCTCGACCTCGCCGCTCACCACGACCTCCCCCTGGCCGAACGCCGCGTCGATGACGATGGTGTCCGTGTCGCCCGAGGACGGATCGGCGGTGAACATCACGCCGGAGCGCTCCGAGGGCACCATCTCTTGGACGATGACCCCCATCGCGGGGGTGTCGCTG
>JBOGFU010000243.1:0-1883 GCA_050743545.1 Acidimicrobiales bacterium
ACCTACTTCTCCAGCGCGAACTCGACCCGCGGCGCGCCGATCACGTGGCCGTGGGCCATCGCCGCGTGGAGGTCGTCGCTCGCGGCGAAGCCCTGAGCCTGGTCGAGCGTCGGGAATCGGTGCAGCACCGTGACGTCGTTGTCGTCGCTCGGGCTCACCATGACCTCCTGGCCCACGCAGCCGTGCTGCAACCGCAGCGGCTCGACGGCGTCGTACTCCTCGCGCCACGCGGCGTAGTCCTCCACCTGGTGCCGGACAATCAGTGTGGTCAGTGTCATTGCTCCCCCTTGCCTTATGGCCATGTATCTTGAATACATGTATCTTGAATTCAAGATATCACGTCAGACTGGTGGTGTCAAGGAGTGATTGGGGGGCCGCCCCAAGGGCCACCACGGCCGGACGAGCCACCGCATGGCGATGGGCGCCGCAGTCGCAGCGAAGCCGCTAGCGACCGCTACTTGCCCTTGGCTCGGCGGTGCGCCTCGTGAAGCTCCTCGAAGGAGATGCTCCGCTTGAATCCCTTGTGCTCCGGGTGGTGTTTGGGGCAGGCCAGATAGGGCGTGCCCTCGACCGTTCGCCCGATCCTCGCGCAGCCACGCACGTGACAACTGTGGTGGCGCCACGTCGCGATGATCCCCACGAAGATCGTGGCTTCTCCGATGTCGGAGCCGAAGCCGCTCCAAAACCCGTAGTAGGGACCGGACTCATTGACCGTGCCCGAGTGGACCTCAAACCAGTGGAAGTAGAAGTCGTGCCACACTCCTAGGACGACGGCGACCACCACGATGGCCCCCATCACCACGGCGACCTTGGCGGACCTCGGAATTCGGTCGTAGCGCGACAGCAGCACCGACTCCTCGGTGTCGAGAGCCGCGAGGGCAGCGTCGACCGGTGCCCCAGCCGACGCCGGGCTGTCGTTGGTGTCGCTCACCTCATCTCCCACTCGCGCTCGATGCGGACGTACCGGTTCTCATCGTAAGACCACCCCTTCGAGACGGTGAGCATTCTGACCGAGGGTGCGGTCGTGACTCAGCCCCGCGTGCGCGCGACCTCGTCGAGGTCGCGCTCCGCGAAGGCTCGGTGGTGCCACTCCTCATTGAGGATGATGGACAGGCACTCGCTCACCCTAAAGCTCCGGGGAGGTGGCCAGCCGGCGGCCACCACCGGCTCGGTGTAGGACTCCAGCGACTCGTCGGTCAAGTGGTTGATCACGTCGCTCACCGTCGCCATCCGATCGCTCCTCAGCGCGAGCACGTCGTCGAGTGACGGGCGAACGTCACGGTCCCTCGGCGTCCCCGGGGTGTCGGGCATCTCGTCCCAGGGAAGGTCGAGCGGATCCCAGGGCGATGGATCACCAAGGATCGCCCGACGCACCCACGAGTCGGTTGCGAACACGAGGTGTCTCAGGGTCTCGACGAACGACCACTCGCCGTCCACCGAGACGTTGAGGAGATCGGGCTCGAAGCCACGAGCGCGCGTCACGGTGGAGTCCCAGAGCCGCTGGATGATCTCCCACGCGCGGACGTACCCGGCGGGGTCGGTGGGGCGCATCGCCACGCGATCGGGTTCGCGTCGGTCGAGCTCGGCGGCGATGAGTGGCGCGACGTCGACGCCGTTGATGACCAGCTTCTCGATCTCACCGTCGATTCGTACGTCGTTGAGCTCAACGCCGGTCATGACCGCGCCGCTCAGGTCAACGCCTCGGAATCGAGCGCGCGACAGGTCCACGGCTCTCAACTCAGCCCCCACCAGCTCGACTCGATCGAACCGCGAGCCGCTGAGGTCCTCGTTGGAGAAGTCGGGCACGCTCGCACTTTAGGAGGGTCTGTGTCACGGGCCGCGGGCGCACCGCCGCGCGTGTGGTCAGGGTTCTCCCCTAGGGG
>JBOGFU010000244.1:0-3460 GCA_050743545.1 Acidimicrobiales bacterium
GCCCCGCGGTCGCGCCGGCGGCGTTGAGCAGCGCCGTCACGACCGGCGCGCGACGAGGACTCGCGGTCGTCCGGCGAGGTCATCGTGGTCGACCACGTCGGTGAGCCCCGCGCGCCGGGCGGCGAGCGCCGCGGCGTCGCCCTGACGGTCGCCGTGCTCGACGACCACGTGTCCCCCCGGTCGGAGCCACTCACCGGCGCCCGCGATCACGGCGGCGACGTCGGCGAAGCCCGCGACGCCGCCGGCGTCGCGGGCGACCAGCGCGCCGCGGGGCTCGTAGGACAGGACGGGGTCGAGACCCGCGAGCTCGTCGGCTCCGACGTAGGGCGGGTTGGCCACGATGAGGTCGACGCGTCCCGCGAGCGCTCCGTCGAGGGGCGCGTACCACTCACCCAGGAGCCACGTCGCGGCGACGCCCAACCGCTGGGCGTTGACGCGCGCGACGTCGAGCGCGTGGCTCGACGCGTCGACGCCCGTCAGCGTCGCGTCGCGACCTCGCGCGGCGACCTCGAGGGCCAGCGTCAGCAGGATCGCCCCCGACCCACAGCCCAGGTCGACCACGACGACGGGGCCATCGTGCGCGCCCAGCGCGTCGAGCGCGAGGTCGACCAGGCCCTCGGTCTCGGGACGGGGTATGAGCACGCGCGGGTCAACCACGAGGTCGACGCCGCGAAAGGGCCAGTGGCCGATCACGTACTGCAGGGGCTCTCCCGCGAGGCGGCGAGTCGCGGCCGACGCGAGCTGGTCGTCGTTCGCGGCGTACTCCTCGACCAACCACCGCGCCTCGCGCTCGGACACCCCGTCGGCCACCAGCGCGGCGACCCGCGTGGCGCTAGCGCCCGTCACTGTCGCCCAGCTGGCGCGCGCGCCAGTCGGCGAGCAGCGCGTCGACGTGGTCGTCGAGGTCGCCGGCGAGGAAGGCGTCGAGGTTGTAGGTCGTCAGGTTTATCCGGTGGTCGGTGACCCGACTCTCCTTGAAGTTGTACGTGCGGATCTTCTCGGAACGACCACCCCCGCCCAACTGGGAGCGCTTGAGGTCGCCGAGCTCGCTCGCCTGGGCGTCCTGGGCGGCCTTGAGGAGACGGCTGCGCAGCACGACCAGCGCCTTGGCGCGGTTCTGTATCTGGCTCTTCTCGTCTTGCATCGACACCACGATGCCACTGGGCAGGTGAGTGATGCGCACCGCGGAGTCGGTGGTGTTGACGCTCTGGCCGCCGGGGCCCGACGATCGGTAGACGTCGATCTTGAGGTCGGTGGGGTCGATCTCGACGTCGACCTCCTCGGCCTCGGGCAGCACCGACACCGTCGCCGACGACGTGTGCACGCGCCCCTTGGCCTCCGTGACCGGCACGCGCTGGACGCGATGGACCCCGGCCTCGAGCGCGAGGCGCGTCCACGCGTCCTCGCCCTTGATGAGGTAGGTGGCCTCGTCAAGCCCGCCCTGCTCGCTCGCGCGCTCCTCGACGACCTCCAGGCCCCAGCCGCGCAGCGCCGCGTAGCGCCGGTACATCTCGGCCAGGTCGGCGGCGAAGAGGTTGGCCTCCTCCCCGCCCTCGGCGCCACGGATCTCGAGGATGACGTTGCGGCCCTCGTTGGGGTCACGCGGCAACAGGAGCTCCTCCAAGGTCTCGCGCGACGAGTCGAGCGCGGCCTCGGACGCGACGACGACCTCTCGCCACTGCTCGCGCTCGTCGCCGGCGGTCTCGCTCAGCATCTCGCGCGCGGCGTGAAGGTCCTCGCGCGCGGCGCGCCACGCGGCGCCGGCGCGCGTGATCTCGGCGAGCTCCTTGTGGCGCCGCGACAGGTCGCGCAGGCGCGTGCGGTCCTTGGCGACGTCGGGCTGGGAGAGCTCGGACTCGACCGAACTCAGCTCATCGGCCAGCGCGGCCAGGGTCTCGTCGAGGGAACGCACGAGGAACGCGCGCGGCGGGGCCTAGGCCCGCGGCGGGCGAGCCTTGGTCTTCTGGGCGTAGCGGCGCTGGAAGCGCTCGACGCGACCACCGGTGTCGACGAGCTTCTGCTTGCCGGTGAAGAAGGGGTGGCACTCGTTGCACAGTTCGACGTGCATGACGGGCTTGGTCGAGCGGGTCTCAAAGGTGTTGCCGCACGAGCAGGTGACGGCCGAGTCGCCGTAGGTGGGGTGGATGTCGGACTTCATGGCTCTCCTTAGGGGGTCGAGTCTACCGGGGGTTTAGCTGGTGGGCGCCGGGCCCTTGGCGATCTCGGTGAGGAACTCGTCGTTGGACCGGGTCGACTTCAGCCGGTCGATGAGCAGCTCGAGCCCCGCGGCCTCGCGGCCCTCACTGGCCAGCCCGTTGAGCACGCGGCGCAGGCGCCAGACCTGGGGCAGCGCGTCGCGGCTGAAGAGGAGCTCCTCGCGTCGGGTCGAGCTGCCGTTGACGTCGATCGCCGGGTAGAGGCGACGCTCGGCGAGGCGGCGGTCGAGCTTGAGCTCCATGTTGCCGGTGCCCTTGAACTCTTCGAAGATGACCTCGTCCATCTTGGAGCCGGTCTCGACGAGCGCGCTGGCGATGATGGTCAGCGAGCCGCCCTCTTCGATGTTGCGCGCGGCGCCGAAGAACTTCTTGGGCGGGTAGAGCGCGCCGGAGTCGACGCCACCGGACATGATGCGCCCGGTCGCCGGCGCGGCGAGGTTGTAGGCGCGCGCGAGGCGGGTGATGCTCTCCAAGATGATCACGACGTCACGGCCCTGCTCGACCAGGCGCTTGGCGCGCTCGATTGCGAGCTCGGCGAGGTGGGTGTGCTCCTCGGCCGGGCGGTCGAAGGTCGAGGAGATGACCTCGCCGCGCACGCTGCGGCGCATGTCGGTCACCTCTTCGGGGCGCTCGTCGACGAGGAGCACCATGAGGTGCACCTCGGGGTTGTTGGCCTCGATCGACTGGGCGATCTGCTTCATCACCGTGGTCTTGCCGGCCTTGGGCGGGCTGACGATCTGCCCGCGCTGGCCCTTGCCGATGGGCGCCAACAGGTCGACGATGCGCGGGGTCAGGTCGAGCTTGCCCTCGTTGGTCTCCATGCGGAGCTTCTCGTCGGGGAAGAGCGGGGTGAGGTCCTCGAAGCGCGGGCGCTGACGCGCGACGTCGGGGTCGAGCCCCGCGACCGTGTCGACGCGCAGCAGCGCGGGGTACTTCTCGTTGCTCGCCGCGGGGCGGTAGCCCCCGGCGACTGTGTCGCCCTTGCGCAGGTTGTAGCGGCGCACCTGGTTGATCGACACGTAGACGTCGTTGGGCGACGGGTGGAAGCCCTTGGTGCGCAAGAAGCCGTAGCCGTCATCGCGCAGGTCGAGCAGGCCCTCGACCTCGATGAGCTCGCCCGCGTAGGGCTGGTCGGCGTTGGGCTGGGCCTCGCCGCCGAAGCGCTCGCGCCCCGAGCGGTTGCGCCGGTTGCGCCGGTTGCGCCCGCCGGCCTCGTTGAAGTCACGCGGCGCACGGTCGGTGCG
>JBOGFU010000245.1:0-5300 GCA_050743545.1 Acidimicrobiales bacterium
CGCTACACCCGCGACGCCGTCGAGCGCGCGCGCCGCCGCCCGGGCAATCACAACCAGCGTCGCTCGGCGGTGGGCCGCGAGCTCGCCCAGCGACTCGCGGTCGAGTACCGCAACCGCTTCGTCGAGGCGAACGGCGACGCCGACGGCGCGCTCGGTGAGCTCGCCGACGCGATACGCGCGACGACCGAGTTCAAGGCCGCGCTGCAGCGAATCTGGCCGCGCCTGTCGGGCCAAGAGCTCCTGCACGACCTCTTCGGCGCCAAGGCGCTGATCAAGGCCGCGGGCGACGGCCTGCTGAGCGACGAGGAACAGACCCAGCTCTTCCGCCCGCGCTCGTCGACCCTCGAAGAGATCGAGTGGACCACGGCCGACGCTGCGCTCATCGACGAGGCTCGCGTGCTGCTCGGCCCGCGGCGGCGCCCCCGCCAGGCGGCGCGGGTCGCCGACGTGCTCGACGGGCTCGACCTCGACGCCTACCAGGGTGACGTGCGTGCCGCGGCGCTGCGCGAGGCCGCTCGCCAGGCGGCGACGGTTCCCGACGAGCTCGACGAGGCGGAGTTCGTGACCTACGGGCACATCGTCGTGGACGAGGCGCAGGACCTGTCACCCATGGAGCTGCGGGTGCTGGCCCGGCGTGACCTCACCGGGTCGATGACCATCGTCGGCGACATGGGCCAGGCGACGACCGCGTCGTCGCTCGCGTCGTGGAACAGCGTGCTCGAGGTGCTCGCGCCGCGGCGGGCCCCGACCCGAGTCGACCTCACGGTGAGCTACCGGACCCCCGAGGAGGTGTTGGAGTTCGCCGCGCCGACGTTGGCCGCGGCGTCGCCCGAGCTCGTCGCGCCGCGCCCGGTGCGTCGCGCGGGGACGCGACCGATTGTCGACGTCGTCGACGCCGATTGTCTCGACGACGCGCTCGTCGCCGCGGCTCGTCGCGAGCTCACCGCGGTGGCCCCGGGTCGGGTCGCGGTCATCGCCCCCGCGGCCCGAGTCGAGCACGCCGTCGACGTTCTGCGCGCGGCGGGCCTCGACGCGATCGACCCTCGCGTCCACGAGTCGCGCGGCCTGGCCGCGGACCTCGTCGTGCTGGCCGCCGAGGCCGCCAACGGCCTTGAGTTCGACGCCGTGGTGGTGCTCGATCCCGCCCGCATCGCGCGGCGCGGGTCGCTCGACGGCGAGGCGACGCCGCGAGGTCTGCGCACCCTCTACGTCGCGCTCACGAGGCCGACGCGACGCCTCTGCGTGGAGTCGAGCGAGCCTCTGCCGGCCACGATCGCGTCCGTCGCGGCGACTCGCTAGTCCCACCGGCGTGCCGATTTCTACTAGAAATGTTGCCGTGAGTCAGGCGATTCCCCTCGATGGCCTGGCGAAGTCGGAGAAGATAGTTCACGACCGTCCGCCGATGCTGGCCATCGGCGTGATGATCTGGCTCGGCAGCGAGTTGATGTTCTTCTCGGGGCTCTTCGCCGCGCTCTTCACCATCCGCGCGCACCTCGCGTCGTGGCCGCCCAAGGGCACGCACCTCGACGTCCTCCAGGCGGGGATCTTCACGCTCATCTTGGTCGCGTCGTCGTTCACGATGCAGTGGGCGGTGTGGCTCATCGAGCACCGCCGCCGCGCCGAGGCCCGACGGTGGGTCATCATCACGATTGTCCTGGGCGCGCTGTTCATCGGCAACCAGGCCTACGAGTGGACCCACATCGCGACGCGCTGGTACACCAACTCCTACGGGTCGGTCTTCTTCATCACCACGGGTCTGCACGGGCTGCACGTGTTCCTCGGGCTGGTCGCGATGTCGTTCCTGCTCTTTCGCATGCGCGGGACCGAGGGCGACCCGGGCGAGCTCTCGACCTTCCAGGGCGTGAGCTATTACTGGCACTTCGTCGACGTCGTGTGGATCGGCCTCTACTCGTCCCTGTTCCTGCTCAAGTAGCCGCGTGCGTTCGTCCCTCTCCTCCCGCGTCGTCGCCGCCACCTTCGCCGGCGCGTTCGTGCTCGCCCCACTCCTGCTCGTCGCGAGCGCGCACGCCGCGGGCCACTCCCCGTACCAGACGACGCGAAAGAACGCCGGAACGCCCAACTCGTCGGTCGTCGTGAAGAACACCCAGGGCCAGGTCACGAGCTACGGCAACTCGGCGATCACCTACGCCAACCCGCCGTCGTCGCTCGTCGCGCTCGGTCAGGCGCTCTTTCTCCAGAACTGCGCGAGCTGTCACGGCACCGACGCGAACGGGGTGCCGGCCAACGGTACCGCCGGCGCGTTCCCGAACCTCATTGGGCTCGGCACGGCGACGATCGACTTCTGGGTCGAGTCGGGCCGCATGCCCGCGACCAACCCTCGCTCGATCGAGGCGACGCGGCGGATCCCGCGCCTCGACCACGACCAGGCGGTCGCGATCGCCGCGTGGATCAACTCGCTCTCGCCGGGCTACCCCGCGATTCCGACCGTCCACTTAAAGGGCGCCAACGTGGCCGACGGCGCCGCGCTCTTCGCGCTCAACTGCGCGGCCTGCCACACGATCACCGGTGACGGCGACGCGTTGGCCTGGGGCACCTTCGCGCCGTCGCTGCGCCACATCCCCGCGACCCAGGTCGCCGAGGCGATCCGCACCGGCCCCGGCAACATGCCGCGCTTCACGGGCAACCTGTCGGACTACCAGGTGCGCGACATCGTCAAGTTCGTCACGACCGAGATCCAGCACCCGCGCAACCCCGGCGGGTTCGGGCTCGGCGGGCTCGGCCCGGTCGCCGAGGGCTTCGTCGGGCTCGCCCTCGGCGTGGGGCTCCTCGCGCTGGTCGGCTTCTGGGTGGGGGAGCGCGCGTGAGCGAGCACGAGACCCCCGTCGAGCTGTCGGGCCTGCGCGAGGACGACCCGCATTTACAGCCCGCGTCGCGCCACCCCCAGCGAACCGAGCGCGCGATCGCGCTCTCGTTCGTCGCGGGGCTCGTGCTCACCGCGGCCTTCGGCGCGTGCTACTGGATCAACGCCAAGCCCTGGACCCTCGGCGCGACCCTGGGCGGCGGGCTCTTCTTCCTCGGCGCCGGGATCGTCGCGTGGGGCAAGTACCTGATGCCTCGCGGGCCCTTCGTCGAGGAGCGCCACAGCCACGCGAGCCCCGAGGGCGACCGCCAGGCGTTCGCCGCGGCGATCGTCCAGCGCGGCGGCAGCACCCTCAAGCGCCGTCGCGTGCTCGGCGGGCTGCTCGGCGGCGGCCTCGGGGTCTTCTCGATCGTGGCGATCTTCCCCCTGCTGCGCAGCCTCGGGCCGCTGCCCAAGGGCACGCTCTTCTCCACCGACTGGACGCGCGGCAGCTACCTCGTCGACTCGACCGGCCGGCGCGTCAACGTCGGCGACTTGGCGATCGGGTCGATCATGACGGTCTACCCCGAGGGCGCCCAGGACACCGACCGGGGCCAGGCCGTCGACGCGACGGTGCTGATCCGGCTCTCCAACGAGAGCTTTACGACCCAGAAGGGTCGCGAGACGTGGGGCCCCCACGGCTACGTCGCCTACTCCAAGATCTGCACGCACCTGGGCTGCCCCGTGGGCCTCTACGAGCAGCAGCTCCAGCTGCTGGTCTGCCCGTGCCACCAGTCGAGCTTCGACGTGACCAACGGCGCGGTCCCCAACTTCGGCCCCGCGCCGCGCGCGCTGCCCCAGCTCCCGCTCCACGTCGACGCGTCGGGGTACCTGCGCAGCCAGCGCGGCTTTGACCAGCCGATCGGCCCGGGCTTCTGGGAGCGCTCGTGAGCGACGTGGTCGAGACCCAACGCCAGCGTCGCGGGCTCCTCGGCCCCTTCGGCCGGGTCGGCCAGACCCTCGACGAGCTCGACGACCGCGTCGGCATCTCCAGGGCCGGCCGGTCCTTCCTCGACAAGATCTACCCCGACCACTGGTCGTTCCTGCTCGGCGAGATCGCCCTCTACTCCTTCGTCGTGCTGCTCGCGACGGGGGTCTTCCTGACCTTCTATTACATCCCGAGCCAGGCGTTGGTCACCTACCACGGCACCTACCTGCCCCTCGACGGCCAGCACATGACCGAGGCCTACGCGTCGAGCGTCAACCTCTCCTTCGCGGTGCGCGCGGGGCTGCTCATGCGCCAGATGCACCACTGGGCCTGCGACATCTTCGTCGGCTCGATCGTCGTGCACATGGCGCGCGTGTTCTTCACCGGCGCGTTCCGCAAGCCGCGCGAGCTCAACTGGACCGTGGGCCTGACCCTGCTCATCCTGGCGATCGTCAACGGCTTCTTGGGCTACTCGCTGCCCGACGACCTCGTCTCGGGCACGGGCATCCGCATCGCCTACTCGATCATCGAGTCGATCCCCTTGGTGGGCAGCTACCTCGCGTTCTGGGTCTTCGGGGGCAACTACCCGGGCAACGGGGTCCTGGAGCGCTTCTACGTCGCCCACGTGCTGCTCGTGCCGGCGATCATGGTCGGCCTCGTCACGGTGCACATGTACCTCATGTTCCGCCAGAAGCACACCCAGTTCCGCGGGGGCGGGCGCACCGAGACCAACGTCGTGGGCAAGCCCTTCATGCCGGTCTTCCTGGCCAAGACGACCGGGTTCTTCTTCATCATCGCCGGGGTCATCGCGCTGCTGGCCGCGTTCGCCCAGGTCAACCCCATCTGGCAGTTCGGCCCCTACGAGGCGTCGCGGATCTCCTACGCGGTCCAGCCCGACTGGTACATGGGCTTCTTGGACGGTGCCCTGCGCATCTGGCCGTCGTGGTCGTTCCATAGCTTCGGCTACACGATCCCGCTCGAGGTGACGATCCCCGCGGTCGTGCTGCCGGGGCTGATCTTCAACCTCGCCTACCTCTGGCCCGCGATCGAGCGGCGATGGACCAAGGACAACGAGTTCCACAACCTGCTCGACCGGCCGAGCGACCGCCCCAAGCGCACCGCGGCGGGGGTGTCGCTGCTCGCGCTGCTGGGCATGCTCTTCATCGCGAGTTCGACCGACGTGCTCGCCAACTTCTTCCACGTGTCGCTCAACACCGTTCTGTGGTCGATGCGCGTGCTCGTGCTGATCTCGCCCTTCGTCGCCTACCCGATCGCCTACAAGATCTGCAAGGAGATGCAGGGGGTTCGCGGCTCCGGCCAGCGCAAGACCGCCAACATCGTGACGCGCTCGGACGAGGGCGAGTACCTCGCGACGTCCGCGCCGGCCTACCCCGACGACCACCCGGTCAAGCCCGAGCCCATCGAGGTTCCGTCGTTCATCACCCCGATGCCGACCGAGTCCGAGGCCCACGGGGTCCGCACGGTCGATCGCTAGTCGCGTGGCCGATCGGC
>JBOGFU010000246.1:0-4686 GCA_050743545.1 Acidimicrobiales bacterium
TTCATGGACTCGTCCAGGATCAGCAGCTCCGGGTCGCCGAGCAGGCAGGAGGCCACGCCGAGGCGCTGGCGCATCCCCATCGAGTACTTGGAGACCTTGTCGTCGGCGCGGTGCGCGATGCCCACGCGCTCGAGCGAGGGCTCGATGCGGTCGCGAGCGGCCCGTTCGCGCGCCGCGGCGAGGATCTGGAGGTTCTGACGACCGGTCAGGTGGCCGTGGAACCTCGGCTCATCGACGATCGCGCCCACGCGCGCGAGCGCGCGGTCGCGAAAGCGCGGCACGGGATATCCCAGCAGGGACATCGTCCCCGCGTCGGCGTGGGTGAGCCCGAGCAGGGTGCGAATCAGCGTCGTCTTGCCCGAGCCGTTGGGTCCCAGGTAGCCGAACGCGCAGCCCCGTGGCACGAGCAGCTCGACGCCGTTGACCGCGGCGGTGTCACCGAAGCGCTTTGTGAGCCCGTGGGTCTCGACGGCCCACTCGCTCTGGGCGGCTTCGCGCTCGGTCGGCTCGCTCAGCGTCGTGGTCATGGGGTCCTCCTGCTCGGCCGACACCGTCGCCGAGATGGGGGGCGAGGTCGGTAGTGGCATCCTGACACGCGCCCGGCGCGGGTCGGCCTAGGGCAATCCCTGAGATCGACGACTTTCCTCAGGGTTGTCCCCGAGGTGAGACCAGTTGACTAGCGGAAGTCGGCCTGGAGGTCGGCGAGCGCCGCGGAGCCCGGGCAGAGTTTGTCGTAGGCCAGCCCCACCAGGCTCGTGGGGGGCGTGTGGTTGAGGTCGTGGACGTCGGCGGCGTCTTCGTTGACGTAGAGCAATCCCGTCGCGATCTCGCCACGGCCCGTGCGGTCGCGCAGGTACTCCTCGACGCCCAGGCGGTCCGACGCGTCGTAGCCCTCGGGCACCGACGAGAATCGCACCACCGACCCGTCGTGCATGACGACCTCGCGTACGCCCTCGCCGATCTTCGCCGATATCTCTCGGCGCAGGGGCACGAAGTCGGCCTCGATCTCCTTCACCTCGTGCTGGCGCACGAAGCGATAGCTCTTGGTCGAGCCCTCGTGGTCGTTGAAGGTCACGCACGGGCTGATGACGTCGATGAGCGCGAACCCGCGGTGCGCGACCGCGGCCTTGAGGATCGGCACCAGCTGGGCCTTGTCGCCCGAGAAGCTGCGCGCGAGGAACGTCGCGCCCATCGCGAGCCCCAGGAGCATCGGGTCGATCGGCGCGATGGCGTTGGCCTCGCCGCGCTTGGGCTTGGACCCGATGTCGGCCGACGGTGAGAACTGGCCCTTGGTGAGGCCGTAGACGCCGTTGTTCTCGATGACGTAGACCATGTTGACGTTGCGCCGGATCGCGTGGGCGAGGTGGCCCAGGCCGATCGACAGCGAGTCACCGTCGCCGGAGATCCCGATGTAGGTGAGCTCGCGGTTGGCGGCGTTGGCGCCCGTGGCGATGGTCGCCATGCGCCCGTGGGCCGAGTTGAACCCGTGCGCACCGCGCACGAAGTAGGTCGGGGTCTTCGACGAGCAGCCGATCCCCGAGAGCTTGGCGATGGAGCGCGGCGGGGTGGCCAGCTCCCAGAACGCGTGGGTGATCGCCGCGGTGACCGAGTCGTGGCCGCAGCCCGCGCACAGCGTCGACATCGCGCCCTCGTAGTCGCGCGTGGTGAGGCCGAGGCTGTTCTTGGGCAGCGGCGACAGCGGTATGAGGGGCTTGGCGATCGAGGTCATCGGGCAACCTCCACGGTAGCGAGAACGCGGTCGAGCACCGTCTTGGCCGAGAGGGGGAAGCCGCCGTAGGCGAGGATGGGGCGCAGGCGCTCGATCGAGACCCCCACCTCGATTGAGATCAGGCTGCGCAGCTGGGCGTCGCGGTTCTGCTCGACGACGAAGACGTACTCGTGTGCGTCGACGAAGGCGCGGACCTCTTCGGAGAAGGGGAAGCCCCGCACGCGCAGGTAGTCCGCGGCGATCCCGGCCTCGGAGAGGACGTCGATCGCCTCGCGCACCGCGAGGTCGCAGCTCCCCAGGGTGATGATCCCGATCGTCGCGTCGGCGCGTCGCTCGACGAAGGGCGCGGGCACGTAGGCGGCCGCCGCGGCGTGCTTCTTCTTCAGCCGGTCGACGACCTCCTGGTACTCCTCGGGGTCCTCGGTGTAGCGCCCGTGCAGGTCGTGGCCCGACCCGCGCACGAAGTAGGCGCCCTTCTCGTCCGAGCCCGGCAGGGTGCGCGGGGTGACGTAGTCTGCGTCGGGGTTGGCGTAGCGGAAGAACTCCTTGACACCCGCGAGGTCCTCGTCGGTGAGCACCCGGCCGCGGTCGGGGCGAACCCGGTCGTCCCAGGTGAGCTCGGGCACGACCCAGTCGTTCATCCCGATGTCGAGGTCGCTCAGGAGAAAGACCGGCGTCTGGAACCGCTCGGCCAAATCGAACGCGCGAACCGCGAACTCGAAGCACTCCTCGGGGTCCTTGGGGAAGAGCAGGATGTGGCGCGTGTCGCCGTGGCTCGCGTAGGCGCAGGCCAAGATGTCGGCCTGCTGGGTGCGCGTGGGCATCCCCGTCGAGGGCCCCGTGCGCTGGACGTCGACGACGACCGCGGGGATCTCGGTGTAGTAGCCGAGCCCCAGGAGCTCGTTCATGAGGCTGATCCCCGGGCCCGAGGTCGACGTGAAGGCCCGCGCGCCCGCCCAGCCCGCGCCCAGGACCATCCCGATCGCGGCGATCTCATCCTCGGCCTGGAGGATGACGTAGTTGTTCTGGTACGTCGCGGGCGCGGTGTCGGTCTTGGGGGTCAGCTCCTCGCGCCGGTAGAGCGCGCAGAGGCGGATGAAGTTGTCCATGACCGCGGTCGCGGGGGTGATCGGGTACCACGCCGCGACGGTCGCCCCCGCGTAGAGGCAGCCCAGCGCGATCGCGGTGTTGCCGTCGATGAGGATCTTGCCGCGCGTGGCGTCCATTGGCTCGATTCGAAAGTTGAGCGGGCAGGTGAAGTGCTCCCGCGCGTAGTCATATCCCAGGCGCAGCGCGAGCTGGTTGGAGCTAAGGAGCTTCTCGTTCTTGGCGAAGGTCTCGACGAGCAGCCCGGCCACGAGGTCGACGTCGATGCCCAGCAGCGCGACGATCACCCCCGCGTAGGCGACGTTCTTCATGAGGATCCGCTCGCGCGGCGCGGCGAAGTTGTCGATGATCATCTTGGCGAGGGGCACCCCGAGGAAGGTGACGTCGTCGCGCATGAGGCCCTCGTCGAGGGGCCAGGTGTCGTCGTAGAGCACGTAGCCCCCCGAGCGCACCTCGGCGACGTCGTCTTCGTAGGTCGACGAGTTCATCGCGACCATCAGGTCGTAGTCGAGCGCGCGCGCGGTGTGGCCCTGGGCGTTGACGCGGATCTCGTACCACGTGGGCAGGCCCTGGATGTTGGAGGGGAAGAGGTTCTTGCCCGACACGGGCACGCCCATGCGAAAGATCGCCTGCATGAGCAGACCGTTGGCGCTGGCCGAGCCGGTGCCGTTGACGTTGGCGAGCTTGACCGCGAAGTCGTTGACCCGCACGCTGGACGCGACGTCGAGGGCCATCAGCCGACCTTGACCGGGATCGTGAGCAGGTTGGACGCCGCGTAGGGAATGTGCAACTCGAACTCCTCCATGTCCCACGCCGCGGTCGGGCAGCGCTCGGCGCACAGCCCGCAGTGCACGCACACGTCCTCGTCCTTGACCATCACGCGGCCGGTCTGGGGCAGCGCCGCGGACACGTAGAGCGCCTGGTCGCGGTTGGTCGCGGGCGCGCTCAGGCGTCGGCGCAGCTCGTCCTCGTCGCCGTCGGCGGTGATGGTGAGGCACTGGACCGGGCAGACGTCGATGCACGCGTCGCACTCGATGCACAGTGGAGCGCTGAACGCGGTCTGCACGTCGCAGTTGAGGCAGCGCTGGACCTCGTGGACGGTCTGGTCGACGGTGAAGCCGAGCTCGACCTCGGTGGCGATGGAGGCGAAGCGCCGGGTCAGCTCGACGTGGGTCATCTGCTGGCGCGGGCTCGGGTTGTAGTCGTTGTGGTAGCTCCACTCGGTCATGCCCATCTTGGTGCTGACCAGGGACATCGTGAGCGGCGCGCGGTCGGCGAGGTCGCGGCCCTGGCAGTGCCGGTCGATCGAGATCGCCGCCTCGTGGCCGTGGGCGACCGCCCAGATGATGTTCTTGGGACCCCACGCGGCGTCGCCGCCGAAGAAGACCCCGGGGCGCGTCGACTGGTGGGTGACGGGGTCGACGACGGGCATGTCCCACTCGCCGAAGTCGAGGCCGAGGTCGCGCTCGATCCACGGGAACGCGTTCTCCTGGCCGATCGCGAGTATCACGTCGTCACAGGCAATGACGACGGTCTCGAGCACCGTGGAGTGGCGTGCGCCCTCGTCCCAGGCGACGACGTCGAACTCCATCCCGACGAGTCGCCCGTCCTCGACCACGAAGCGCTTGGGCGCGTGGTTGACGACGATCTCGACGCCCTCTTCCTCGGCGTCTTCCAACTCCCAGGGCGACGCCTTGAAGAACTCGCGGGGCCGGCGCGCCATGACCTTGATGTCGGTGCCACCGAGGCGCTTGGACGAGCGACAGCAGTCCATCGCGGTGTTGCCCACGCCGATGATCAGCACCCGATTCCCGATTCGTTCGATGTGCCCAAAATGCGCCGACGCGAGC
>JBOGFU010000247.1:0-2093 GCA_050743545.1 Acidimicrobiales bacterium
CCCCCGCGCCGATGGCCAGCGCGGCGGCGGCGAGCGACGCCTCCCGGCGCTCGAGCACGCCCAGCGACAGCAGGTCACCGAGGAACGCCTTGTTGGACGCGGAGACCAGCAGGGGCGACCCCAGCGACGCGAGCTCGCCCGAGTCGCGCAGCAGGGTCAGCGACTGGGCCGCGGTCTTGCCGAGGTCGATTCCGGCGTCGAGCATGATCTGGTCGGAGGAGATCCCGGCGTCGAGCGCCCGGGCGCGCAGGTCAACGAGCGCCGCGCGCACGCTCGCGGTGACGTCGTCGTAGGTGGGGCTCGGGTCGGCCACGCGCGGGGCGAGGCGGATGTGCGTCGCCACCACCGACGCGCCGTGGAACGCCGCCGCCTTGAGGTACTGCGGGTCGGCGAAGCCACTGATGTCGTTGCCGACGCACGCCCCGGCGCCAAAGCCCGCCACGGCGACCGACGCGCGCCAGGTGTCCACGCTGATCGGAAGGTCGAAGCGCCGGGCGAGCTCGTCGATCACGGGCACCACTCGGTCGAGCTCTTCGGACTCGGTGACCTCGACGCCGGGGCCCGCGCGGACCCCACCGACGTCGAGCAGGTCCGCGCCCTCGTCAACCAGGCGCTCGGCGCGAGCGAAGAGCGCGTCGAGCTCGAAGGTCGCCGCGGGCTCGTAGAACGAGTCGGGTGTGCGATTGAGGATCCCCATTACGAGCGCGCGGGTCGTCACGTCGTAGCGGACCCCCCCGAGGCGCAGTGCGATCGGCGCCGTCGGGCGCAGGGGCCGCACTAGTAGAGGCGGCTGGCCAGGCGACGACGATACGAGACGTAGCGCGGGTCGTCGGGGCCGAGCGCGTCGAGGACCTCGAGCAGGCTCGCGCGCGCGGACTCCTCCCCGGACTGCTCGAGGAGGTGATCGAGGGTGAGGTCAAGGTCGCCGCTGAGGCTGACCCCCGCGCGGGCCAAACGCACTCTCGCGAGCACCGTGGTGGCGGCCACCGCGGGCGCGAAGGGCGTGAGGAGCGCCTCGGCGTCGTCGAGGCGCCCGTCGTCGAGGAGCAGGAGCCCGAGCGCGACCGCGGCGTCGAGGTTGGTCGGGTCGAGGTCGAGCGCGCCGCGCAGCGAGGCCTCGTCGCCCGCGACGACGAGCTGGTCGACGACGCTCGCCCCAGGGGCCAGGCGCTCGACGAACTCGCGCACCGCGGGTTCGGGCAGCGCGCCGACGAATGAGTCGACCACCTGTCCGTCGCGCAACGCGAAGACCGCGGGGATTGACTGGACCGCGAAGGCTTGGGCGACGCGAGGGTTGTGGTCGACGTCGACCTTGGCGAGCTCCACTGCCCCGTTGGTCTCGCCGATCACCCTTTCGAGGATCGGCCCCAACGTGCGACACGGCCCGCACCACTCCGCCCAGAGGTCCACGACGACCGGGACCGTCTTGGACCGCTCGATGACGTCGGTGCCGAAGGTGGCGTCGGTGACCTCGCTCACGCGACCACACTAACGGTGACCCCTCACGACGCAAGAGCCCCACGGGGCCGGGAGTAGCCTGCGCCCGTATGGGCGCGCCGACCGGCATCGACGTGGCGCGCGTCAGCGGCTGGATGGTCGACAACGTCGGCGCGGTGGCGCCGCTCACCTTCGAGCTCATCGCGGGCGGACGCTCCAATCTCACGTTCCTCGTGACCGGCGCCGACGGCGCGCGCGTCGCGCTGCGGCGCCCGCCGGTGAGCCACGTGCTGCCCACCGCGCACGACATGGTGCGCGAGCACACGATCATCTCGGCGCTGCGCCCGACGGGGGTGCCGGTGCCGACCCCCCTGGGGCTGTGCGTCGACGAGGACGTCAACGGCCGACCGTTCTACGTGATGGAGTTCGTCGACGGCGAGATCCTGCGCGACCGCGCCCAAGCCGAGGCCGCCTTTGGCGAGGCGACCCGCGCGAGGATCGGCGACCACCTCGCCGAGACCCTGGCCGCGCTGCACGACGTCGACGTCGAGGCCGTCGGGCTGGGCGACCTGGCGCGCCACGACGGCTACGTCGAGCGCCAGCTACGTCGCTGGCGCACCCAGTTCGAGCAGATGCGCGTCGACGGCGTCGACGAC
>JBOGFU010000248.1:0-12527 GCA_050743545.1 Acidimicrobiales bacterium
CTCACGGAGCTCCAGCGGGCCGCGGGCTCGCTGGCCGGCGACGCCCAGATCGGCGTGACGGTCACGGACGCCGAGATCTGCTTCAGCGTCGGCGCGACCACGATCGCCTCACGGCTCATTGAGGGCAACTACCCGTCCGTGCTCCAGTTGATCCCGGCGAGCTACCCCAATCGCCTGCGCGTCGCCAAGGACACACTGCTCACGTCACTGCGCCGCGCCAAGTTGCTCGCGAAGGACTCGACCTCGTCGGTGCGACTGTCGATGATGGAGAAGAACGTGGAGATTCGCACCCAGAGCCACGACGCGGGCGACGTGGAGGACAACGTCGACGCGGACTTCTCCGGTGAGGAGTTGACGATTGCCTTCAACCCCAACTTCCTCATCGACGGGATCGAGGCGGTGCCGGGCGACGAGGTCGTGCTCGAAGTGTCGGACCCGGTGCGCCCCGCGATGGTGCACGGCCTCGACGACACACGGTTCCGCTACCTGCTGATGCCCGTGCGCGTGCAGTAGATGCACCCGTGGGCCTGCACCAGCTGACCCTGCGCGACTTTCGGCTCTTCGCCGAGCTGACCTTCAACCCTGACCCTCAAGCCGTCACGGTGCTCCTCTCGCCCAACGGCACGGGTAAGACGTCCGTGCTCGAGGCGGTCTACGCGCTCGCCACGGCGTCGTCGTTTCGGACCACGTCGGCGGGGGACATGATTCGCGTCGGCGCGTCCCTGGCCGAGGTCCACGGCGTGCTCTTTCAGCGTGAGCGTCGGGTCCAGGTCGACCTCACCCTGACCCGCGGAACGCGCACGACCAAGCGGATGCTCGTCAACGGTCAGCGACCCCGCAGCCGCGCCGACGTCGCCGAGGCCCTTCCGCTCACGGTCTTCACCCCCGAGGGGGTCGACGTGGTTCGTCACGGGCCCGAGCACCGGCGCACCTTCCTCACCAACCTCATGACCGACGTCGATCCGTCGACGGGCGAGGTCGTCGAGCGCTTCCACCGCGTGCTCAGCCAGCGCAACGCGCTGCTGCGCGGCCTCGACGGAGCGTGGCCCACGCCCGAACAGCGCGACGAGCTTGAGGTGTGGTCGAGCGACCTCGCCGCGGTGAGCGCCGAGCTCGTGGGGCACCGACGCGCGCTCGTGGGCGACCTCGCCCCGCGCGTCGCCGATCGCTATCACCGCCTGGCCGAGACCACCCAGGTCGTGGGACTCACCTACGAGCAGAGCTGGAGCGGCGACCTCGTCGACGCCCTTACCCAGAGCCTCGGCGACGACCGCTTCCGGGGCCACACCACGGTCGGCCCGCACCGCGACGACCTCGCGGTCACCCTCGACGGACGCGACGCCCGTCGCCAGGCCTCCCAGGGCGAGCAGCGCTCACTGGCCCTGGCCCTGCGACTCGCGGGCCACGGCCTCGTCCAGGACCGGCGCGCGGTTGACCCCCTGCTGCTGCTCGACGACGTCTTCAGCGAGCTCGACCCGGAGCGCGCGCGACGGCTCCTGACCCTGCTGCCGGCCGGCCAGACCCTGGTCACGACGGCCTCGCCGCTGCCGGCGGGGATGAACCCCGCCGCGGTGGTCGACCTCTCGGAGGTCGCGTGAGACGCCGCGACGACGAGCCCGCGCGTCTCGCTGACGTGCTCAACCAGGTCGCTGGTCGACTGCGCAAGGTCGACCTGCGCGTCATCGACGAGGTTCGCGCGATCTGGGGCGAGGTCGTCGACCCCGCGCTCGCGACGACCTGTCGACCGGAATTCGTGCGCAGTGGGACCCTGGTCGTGAGCGTGCCCTCGGGGGCCTACGCCGAGCGCGTGCGCCTCGACGCGACGACCATTGTGAGCGCGTTGGCGAGGCTCGGCGAGGGCGCTCCAACGACCCTGCGAACGGTGCTCCGCGACCCTTCGTAGGGGCCCTCGCGTGCTCGAATGCGACACCGATTTTGGTAGGATGAACAGGTCGAAAACGCCCGCGTTCGGCTGCGCTGCGGCGCTTCATTCCGGTGAGAGAGGACAGCTTCGTGGTCGTCAAGTCGAAGGGCTCTTCCAGCTACGACGAGAGCGACATCACCGTCTTAGAGGGCCTTGAGCCGGTGCGCCTGCGCCCCGGGATGTACATCGGCTCGACCGGTCCGGCGGGGCTCCACCACCTCATCTGGGAGGTCGTGCACAACTCGGTCGACGAGGCCATGGCCGGCTACGCGACGCGCATTGACGTGACGCTGCTCGCCGACGGGAGCTGCCGCGTGGTCGACGACGGTCGCGGGATCCCGGTCGGGGAGCACCCCCAGTTCCCGGGCCGCTCCGCGGCGGAGATCGTCTACACGACCCTGCACGCGGGCGGAAAGTTCGGCGGCGCGGGCTACAAGGTCTCGGGCGGGCTGCACGGCGTGGGCGCGAGCGTGGTCAACGCGCTGTCGACCGAGCTCGTGCTCGAGGTCGACCGCGACGGCGAGCACCACGTGATGAGCTTCATCAACGGCGGCGAGATCAAGAGCCAGCTGAAGGTCACCGGCCCCGCGCCTCGCGGGCGCACCGGCACGACGGTCACCTTCACCCCCGACCCGTCGATCTTTGACGACGTCGAGTTTCGCGCGCAGACCGTGGTCGAGCGCCTCCAGGTCATGGCCTACCTCAACCGGGGACTGGAGATCCGCTTCGCCGACGAGCGCAAGGGCCGCGAGATGAAGGAGACCTTCAAGTACTCGGGCGGGATCGTCGACTACGTGCGACACCTCAACGCGGCCAAGGAGTCTCTCTTTCGCAAGGTCGGCGCGCTCGACAAGTCCGAGGACGACCAGGAGGTCGAGGTCGCGTTCCAGTGGAACACCGGCTACTACGAGTCGATCTTCTCCTTCGCCAACGGCGTGGCGACGATCGAGGGCGGGATGCACGAGGAGGGCTTTCGCAAGGCCCTGACCAACGTCGTCAACCGCTACGCGCGCCAGCGCAACCTGGTCAAGGAGAAGGACGAGAACCTGCGCGGCGAGGACATCCGCGAGGGCCTCACCGCGATCGTGTCGGTGCGCCTGCGCGACCCCCAGTTCGAGGGCCAGACCAAGGGCAAACTGGGCAACGTCTCGATCCGCTCGCTGGTCGAGCGCGCGACCAACGAGCGCCTCGCCGATTGGCTCGAGGAGAACCCTCGCGAGGGCAGCCAGATCGTCAACAAGGCGGTCAGCGCGTCGCGCGCGCGCGTCGCGGCGAGTCACGCGCGCGACCTCACCCGGCGCAAAAACGCGCTCGACGGCGCGGGGCTGCCGGGCAAGCTCGTCGACTGCTCCTCGCGCGAGCCGCGCGAGTGCGAGCTGTTCATCGTCGAGGGCAACTCGGCGGGCGGCTCCGCGAAGGACGCGCGCGACCCGCGCACCCAGGCGATCCTGCCGATCCGCGGCAAGATCCTCAACGTCGAGAAGGCGCGCACCGACAAGATCCTCAAGAACGTCGAGATCCAGGCGCTCGTCGCGGCGATCGGCGCGGGGGTCGAGGACGAGTTCGACGCGACCAAGGTCCGCTACGACAAGATCATCCTGCTCGCCGACGCCGACGTCGACGGCAGCCACATCCGCACGCTGCTGCTGACCTTCTTCTTTCGACAGATGACCGACCTCGTGACCAACGGCCACGTCTACGTCGCCCAGCCGCCGCTCTACTCGACGCTGGTGGGCAAGGAGAAGGTCTACCTGCGCGACGACCTGGCCAAGGCCCGCTTCCTCGACGAGCACCCCGACCACAAAAACGACTTCCAGCGCCTCAAGGGCCTCGGCGAGATGGACTTTGACGAGCTGCGCGACACGACCATGGACCCGACGCGTCGCGCGCTGCTGCAGATCACGGTCGAGCAGGCGGCGCTCGCCGACGAGGTCTGCTCGATCCTGATGGGTGACGACGTGCCCCAGCGGCGCCACTTCATCCAGACCAACGCCAAAGACGTCCGCTTCCTGGACATCTGATCGTGGCCAAGACCCCCCCGCCACCGCCGCCGCCCGAGGAGGTCCTCGGCTACGTCGAGCCCATCGAGATCAACCTCGAGATGGAGCGCTCCTTCCTCGAGTACTCGATGTCGGTCATCGTGAGCCGTGCGCTGCCCGACGTGCGCGACGGCCTCAAGCCCGTGCACCGTCGGATCCTCTACTCGATGTTCGACCAGGGTCTGCGCCCCGACCGACCGTACGCCAAGTGCGCCAAGGTCGTCGGCGAGGTCATGGGGACCTACCACCCCCACGGCGACTCGGCGATCTACGACGCGCTGGTGCGCATGGTCGTCGACTTCTCGATGCGCCACCCACTGGTGTCGGGGCACGGCAACTTCGGCGGCACCGGCCCCGACGAGGGCGCCGCGGCGATGCGCTACACCGAGTGCCGCCTCGCGCCCCTCGCGCTCGAGATGCTCGAGGGGATCGACGAGGAGACGGTCGACTTCGAGGCCAACTACGACAACTCGACCCAGCAGCCCACGGTGCTGCCGAGCCGCTTCCCCAACCTGCTCGTCAACGGCAGCCAGGGCATCGCCGTGGGCATGGCGACCAAGATCCCGCCGCACAACCTTCGCGAGGTCATCGACGCGACCCTGCACCTGATCGAGCACCCCGACGCGACCCCCGACGACCTGATGGCCTTCGTCAAGGGACCGGACTTCCCGACGGGGGCCCAGATCCTCGGGCGCCAGGGTGCCCTCGACGCCTACCGCACCGGGCGCGGCAGCGTGAAGATGCGCGCGGTCGCCGAGATCGAGGAGGTCCGCAACACGGTGCGCATCGTCGTGACCGAGTTCCCCTACGAGGTCTCGGTCGAGTCGGTCGAGGAGAAGATCTACGACCTGGTGAAGAACGGCGAGCTCGACGGCATCGCCGAGGTCCAGAACGACTCCGCGGGGCGCCAGGCGCGCCTGGTGATCCGCCTCAAGCGCGACGCCAACGCCAACGTCGTGCTCAACAAGCTCTACAAAAACACCTCGCTGCAGACGACCTTCGCGGTCAACATGCTCGCGCTGGTCGACGGGGTCCCGCGCACGCTCAACCTCGCCCAGGCGCTGACCCACTACGTCGCCCACCAGGTCGAGGTCGTCACCCGGCGCACGCGGTTCCGCCTGGCCAAGGCCGAGGCGCGCGCCCACATCGTCGAGGGCCTGCTCAAGGCGATCGACATGCTCGACGCGGTCATCGCGGCGATCCGCGCGAGCGACGACCGCCCGGCCGCTCGCGCCGCGCTGATGGCCGCGCCCTTCGACTTCTCCGAAGAGCAGGCCAACCACATCCTCGACATGACCCTCGGGCGCCTGACGCGCCTGGGGCGAAGCGAGCTCGACGACGAGATGGCCAAGCTACGCGCGACCATCGCCGAGCTCCGCTCGATCCTCGCCGACGACGCCCGGCTGCGCGGCGTGATCTCCGAGGAGATGACCGCGGTGCGCGACCGCTTCGCCACCGACCGGCTGACCCAGATCGTCAACGACCCGGGCGAGCTGAGCGTCGAGGACCTCGTCAAGGACGAGGAGATCGTCGTCACGATGACCCAGGCCGGCTACGTGAAGTCGGTCGCCGCCGACGCGTTCCGCGTCCAAGGTCGCGGGGGTCGCGGGGTCCAGGGCGCCAAGCTGCGCGACGAGGACTTCGTCGACCAGATCGTGCACACCACGTCGCTGTCCTACCTGTTGTTGTTCTCCAACCACGGGCGGGTCTTTCGCCTGCGCGGCCACGAGATCGCGATGAAGGACCGCACCGCCAAGGGCACGGCGATCGTCAACCTGCTCAACCTCGCGCCGGGCGAGCGCGTCCAGGCGATCGTCACCACGCGCGACTTCCCCACCGACGAGTTCCTGGTCTTCGCGACCGCCCAGGGTCAGGTGAAGAAGACGTCGTTCTCCGAGTACGACAAGTCCCGACGCGAGGGCTGGATCGCGATCAAGCTGCGCCCCGGCGACGAGGTCGTGCGCGTCGTGCCCACCGGGGGCCACGACGACCTCATGCTGGTGACCTATCGCGGCATGGCGATCCGCTTCTCCGAAGAGGAGGTGCGCGAGATGGGCCGCGACGCGACCGGGGTGCGCGGGATCAAGCTGCGCGCCGACGACCGCGCGATCAGCCTCGACGTCGTGCGCGACGACGCCGACCTGACCCTTGTGACCGACACCGGCTTCGGCAAGCGGGTCAAGGTCGAGCGCTTCAACCGCCAGGGACGCGGCGGCCAGGGCGTGCGCGCGATCAAGCTCACCGCGGCGCGCGGGTTTGTCGTCGCGGCGTTCATGGCGTCCCTCGCCGACCAGCTCCTGCTGGCGTCGAGCGGCGGGGTCATGATCCGCACCGCGGTGCGCGAGGTCTCCTCCCAGGGTCGCGACGCGACGGGCGTGCGCCTCATGAGCCTCGACGAGGGCCACTCCCTGGCGACCGCGGCGGTGGTGCCGGCCGAGGAGGAGTAGTGCGCCTGGCCTCCTTCGCCGGCGGCTTCGGCGAGGTCGTCGGCGACCACGTCGTGCCCTTCGGCGACGACCTCGTCGCGTTCCTCGCCGGAGCGCCGGCGTCGCGCGGCGAGGCGGTGGCGCTCGCCAGCGTCGAGCTCCTCGCCCCGGTGCCGCGCCCGGGCAAGGTCATCGGCATCGGGCTCAACTACCGCGCCCACGCCGCGGAGTCCGGCTCGGCCGTGCCGACGACCCCCGTGGTCTTCGCCAAGTGGGCGAGCGCGGTCGTCGGCCCGGGCGCGACGGTCGCGATCCCGCCCGCGGCGACGATGGTCGACTACGAGGCCGAGCTGGGCGTCGTCATCGGCGCGCGCGCGTCGCGCGTCAGCGTCGCCGACGCGCTTCGCCACGTCGCGGGCTACACCGTGGTCAACGACCTCTCCGCGCGCGACCTGCAGTACGCGTCGAGCCAGTGGACGATGGGCAAGGCGCTCGACGGCTTCCTGCCCATGGGGCCCTGGCTCGTCACGACCGACGAGTTGCCCGACCCCCAGGCGTTGCGCCTGGGTAGCCGCGTCAACGGCGAGGCGCGCCAGGACGCGTCGACCGCCGACATGATCTTCTCGGTCGCCGAGCTCATCAGCTACCTCAGCCAGGCGATCACGTTGGAGCCCGGCGACGTCATCGCGACGGGCACGCCGTCGGGGGTCGCGATGGGAATGGCCGAGCCGCGGTGGCTCATCCCCGGCGACGAGGTCACGACCTGGGTCGAGGGCGTCGGCGAGCTGACCACGCGACTCGTCGCGGGCTAGCCCGCGGCGCTCTTAACGCGGGTCCGCCCCCACCTAGACTGGTCCGGCTCACGCGACGGCCGTGGTCGCGGCTCGCGACCGAGTGACGGGACCCCGGCGCGACGAGGTCGTCATGCTGATCGTTCAAGAACTGGGAATCGAGATAGGGGAGCGGCGCCTGCTCGCGCCGGTCTCCTTCACGATCGGCGACGCAGAGAAGGTCGGCCTCGTCGGGCGCAACGGCGCGGGCAAGTCAACCCTGCTCGCGGTACTGATGGGCGCCACCCCCGAGCACCTTCGCGTCGCGGGGTCCGTGTCGCGCCAAGGGAGCCTGGGCCACTTGCCCCAGGAGCCGGTGGTGGGGGGGCTCGGCGTCGAGCCCATCGGCCTCAGCCACGTGCTGAGCGCTCGCGGGCTCGACCAGCTCGACGCCGACATGCACCACGCCCGCCACGAGCTCGCGGCGCACCCCAACGACGACAACATCGAGCGCTTCACCGAACTCGAGGCCGACTTTCGAGAGCGCGGCGGCTACGAGGCCGAGTCGGAGGTCGCGCGGCTCGCCGCGGGTCTGGGGCTGCCCGAGGCGCTGCTCTTAGAGGACCTCGACACGCTGTCCGGGGGCCAGCGCCGACGCGTCGACCTGATGCGCGTGCTTTACGAGGAGCCCGACATCATGGTCCTCGACGAGCCGACCAACCACCTCGACCGCGCCGCCAAGCGCTGGCTCTTTGACGAGCTCGAGCGCTTTCGCGGCACGGTGATCGTGATCAGCCACGACCTGCCCCTGCTCGACAAGGCCATCGATCGCGTGCTGAGCCTGCGCGACGGGGTGTTGCGCGAGTACAAGGGCAACTACACCAAGTACCTCGCGCTCGAGGCCGCTCAGCGCGAGAGCGACCAGCGCCTCGCGACCCTCCAGGACACCAAGATCAAGCAGCTCTCGACCCTGGCCGACTCCATGCGCGCCCAGACCGAGAAGCGCGCGCGGCTCGCCAAGGTGCTGGACCGCAAGGTCGAGCGCCTCAAGACCGAGCGCGTCACGGTGCTCGCCAAGGAGCGCACGGTCACCTTCAAGCTGCCCGCGCCACCGCGCAGCGGCGACGTCGCCATGACCGTCGAGGGCATCGAAGTCCGCTACGACGACCTCGAGGTCCTGCGCGACACGACGTTCATCTCGCGCCGCGGCGACCGCATCGTCATCGTCGGGCGCAACGGCGCGGGCAAGTCGTCGCTGCTGCGCTGCCTCGCGGGGACCCAGACCCCCATCGACGGGGGGGTGCGCTTCGGCGCCAACGTCACCGTGGGCTACTTCGCCCAGGAGCACGAGCAGCTCGACTTCGACAAGACCGTCTTTGACCACCTCGCCGACTCGACGGTCCCGACCGACCACCAACGCCGCGCGCTGCTCGGCGCGTTCGGGCTCAAGGGCGCGGCGTTCCACCAGCTGCCCGGCACGCTGTCGGGCGGCGAGCGCGCCAAGCTCGCGCTCGCCGTGCTCGCCGCGTCCAACGCCAACCTGCTGCTGCTCGACGAGCCGACCAACAACCTCG
The DNA here is from genome assembly GCA_050743545.1 of Acidimicrobiales bacterium. GTDB lineage: Bacteria > Actinomycetota > Acidimicrobiia > Acidimicrobiales > RAAP-2 > RAAP-2. The sequence continues at coordinate 8,734 of JBOGFU010000248.1, forward strand.
ACCCGGCGAGCGTCGAGGCCCTGGGACGCGTGATGCGCGGCTGGACCGGGACGATCGTCGCGGTCAGCCACGAGCGCGAGTTCGTCGAGCAGCTCGAGCCGACCCACGCGGTCCTGCTGCCCGAGGAGTACTTCGACCTGTGGCGCGACGACTACATGGACCTCATCGAGCAGCGCTAAGACCGGGCTCCGGGCGCGTCGGTACACTCACTCTCGAGGCACCGCGTCGGCACCGGAGTCGAGAGCGGGAGGTCCCAGTGGGTCTGACAATCGCAATCGTGGCCGGGGTCATCGTGCTCCTGGCCATCGCCACGGTGTCCAAGTCGGTACGCATCGTCCAGCAGGGCTTCGTCGGGGTGGTCACGCGCTTCGGCGAGTTCCGCGTCATCCGCCAATCGGGGCTGGCGTTCATCATCCCCTTCATCGAGAACATGCGCTACGTCGACACGCGCGAGACCCCGCGCACCGGCGACCGCCAGCAGGTGATCACCCTCGACAACGTCGCGGTCATCGTCAACGCGACGATCTTCAGCCAGGTGGTCGACGTGCGCCTCGCGCTGTTCACCAACTCCAACTACCAGGTCAGCGTCGACAACCTCGCGCGCACGTCGCTGCGCGCGGTCTTCGGGTCGATCTCGCTCGACGACGCGTTCTCCCAGCGCGAGCGCATCGGCACGCTGCTCCAGACCCAGATGGAGGAGGCCACCGACAAGTGGGGGGTGCGGATCAACCGCGTCGAGGTGTTGGAGATCACCCCGCCGGACCAGATCCTCCAGGCGATGGCCCTTCAGAAGCAGGCCGACCAGGAGAAGCGCGCGAGAATCCTCGAGTCCGAGGGCCAGCAGCAGTCCGCGGTCAACATCGCCGACGGCCAGCGCCAGGCGGCGATACTCGAGGCTCAGGGCACGCAGCAGTCACTGATCCTGCGCGCCGAGGGCGCCCGCCAGGCGGTGATCCTCGAGGCCCAGGGCCGGGCCCAGGCCGTCGAGCTCGTCTACGCCGCCATCAAGGCCCAGGCCCCAGACCCCACGCTGGTGGCGATCCTCCAGCTCGACACGCTGACGAAGTTCGCGGAGAGCCCCAACGCCAAGCTGGTGGTGCCGGTGGAGACCGCGGGCCTGCTCGGCGCGGTCCAGGCCATCAAGAGCGTGATCGGCGACGCGCCGTCGGCCCCCGCGGGGGGCTAGCCCCGGTCGACCCAGAGGGTCGTGCCCACGGCATGGCGAACGACGATCCGCTCGCCGACGGCGATGGATGACGCGTCGTCGGTCACCGCGCGCCACGACTCGCCGCGAACGCGCACCCGCCCCGGGTGCACGTCGTCGCCGACCTCGACCTCGACGACCCCGGTCATGTCGGTCATCGCGGTGGGCGCGGGCGCGGTCATGTCCACGCGCTCGGAGCTGCGAAAGCGACGCAGCGCCACTGGGCGCAGCCCCGCGAGCATGACCCCGGAGAGCACGAGCCACACGACCGCCTGGACCGCGAACGCGACCCCGCCGACCGCGAGGAAGAACGGGATGATCGCGCCCGCGCCGATGAACACCGCGATGAACGCGCTCGAGTGCATCTCGGCCAGGATGCAGATCAAGATGATGATCAGCCAGAAGAGCAGGGCCACGATCGGGAGTATAAGGGTGGGCCCGCGCGGCGCTCGGGCGCTCGGTTAGTTGAGGCGCCGCTCGCTGGCCCAGTGGGTCAACTGGTGCCGGTTGGAGAGTTGGAGCTTGCGCAGCACCGACGACACGTGGCTCTCGACGGTCTTGACCGAGATGTCGAGTTCGCTCGCGATGTCGCGGTAGGCGTAGCCGCGCGCGATGAGGCGCAGCACCTGGCGCTCGCGCGGCGTGAGCTGGTCGAGCTCGGGGTCCGAGCCCATCGCCGCGAGCCCGGGGTCGCTGTCGGCGAAGGCGTCGAGCACGAAGCCGGCGAGGCGCGGGGAGAAGATCGCGTCGCCCGCGGCGACCCGGTAGATCGCGTCGACGAGGTCCGCGCCCGTGATGTTCTTGGTCACGTAGCCGCGCGCGCCGGCGCGAACGATCGCGATGACGTCCTCCGCGGCGTCCGAGACCGACAGCGCGAGGAAGCGAATCGACTCGTCGACGTGATGCACGCGGCGAAGGACCTCGAGCCCGCCGCCGTCGGGCATGTGCACGTCGAGCAGGACCACGTCGGGTCGGCGCTCGAGGATGATCTCGGAGGCCGCGTCGACCTCGTCGGCCTCGCCGATGACGTCGACGGAGCCGGTGAGCTCGGTGCGGATCCCGACTCGGACGAGCTCGTGGTCGTCAACCAGGAAGACCCGGGGGAGCGCCACGTCAGCGCGGCACGCAGAGCTCGACGTCGGTACCCGACCCCGGCGCGCTGCGGATGGTCGCGGAGCCCTCGACGGACTCGACTCGCTCGCGAATCGACTGGGCGATCCCGTGGCGGTCCGTGGCGACCGCGTCGGGGTCGAAGCCCCGGCCAGTGTCGCGCACGAAGACACAGACGCGCTCGGGCTCGACCTCGCAGAACATCGAGACCTGGTTGGCGCCGGACCACTTGGCGGCGTTGACGCACGCCTCGCGCGCCGCGGCGCACAGCGCGATCACCGAGTCGTCGGCGGGGAGGTCGCCCACCGTGACGAGCTCGACCTTGACGCCGTAGTCGCGCTCGACGTCGCGTTGGATCGCCGCCGCGAGCGACGTCATCGTCGCGTTGGCGTGGGTCGCGCGCGTGACCGAGTCGGGGTCGAAGAGCCACTCGCGTAGTTCGCGCTCCTGGGCGCGGGCCAGTCGCACCACGTCGGGGTTGTCGCCCGCGGCGCGCTCAATCAGGGTGAGTGTTTGGAGCACCGAGTCGTGGACGTGGGTGATGAGTGCGGTTCTCTCCTCGATTCGCACGCGCTCGCGTCGCTCCTTGGAGAGGTCACGCACGTTGGTGAGCCACCACGGGGCGAGCAGGACCAGCAATCCGCCTAGGAGTACCGCCGCGCCGACCAGCGCGGGCACCGCGGCGCCCCACACCCCGCCGATTCGGCCCAGGATGTTGAGCCCGACGACCACCAGGATGACCCCGGGCACCACGCGCAGCGCGAGGGCCTTGACCCCACGGGCGCGAGCGCCCCCCAGTATCGGTGCGCTCTCGGTGAGCGACTCCAGGTGGATGCGTTCGTCCGACGACGCGCCGCTCCACACCGCGACCAGTCCCAGCGCGCTGAGCACCACCGTCCAAACGACCCCGCTCGTACCCTGGAGCGCGAGCGAGTCGGTGGCGAGCAGGAGCACGATCACGATGACGGTGGAGAAGAGCGCGACCTGGAGCTCGCGACGGTGGTTGCGGTCCGCGAGGCGATGGCCGATCGACTGGGTCTCCGAGAAGCGCGGCACGAACAGCCACAGCGCGACGTAGAGCAGCAGGCCGGCCCCGTAGAGGAGCGCCGACAGGGCAAAGACCACGCGCACGGTGCGCTCGCGCAGGCCAAAGCGCACCGCGATCCCCGCGCAGACCCCACCGAGCACGGCGAGGTCGGTCGAGCGCGCGAGGGGGCGGCGGGCGACCCCGAGTTCGGGGCGCGGCGACGAGTTCGTGGGGTGGTGTACGAGGGTCATAGGAGGTTGCCGCCATTTTCGCACCGTTGGACGACGATGTCACTGGGGGGGAACCCTGAGCCCTCCGGCGGGCCTCAGGGTTCCTCCCGATGGTGCCGATCGGCCGGCGTACCTACCGTGGAGCCATGGATGACTTCCCCTCGAGCACCGGCGCGGACGAACCCGATCCCGCCGCCAACCCCGACCCCACCGCTGACTCCGC
>JBOGFU010000249.1:0-1663 GCA_050743545.1 Acidimicrobiales bacterium
CGTCAACGGACACTGCGTCGCCGGCGGCGTCGGCCGCGCCGCGGTGATGGACGTCTCGGTCGCGCTCGCGGGGACGTCCTTCGGCTTCACCGAGGTGCGGGTCGGCGTCGCGCCGGCGGTCATCTCGGTCGTGTGCCTACCCAAGATGCGCCGCGGCGACGCGCTGGAGGCGTTCGTGCGTGGCCGGCGCTTCGACGCCGCCGAGGCCGTGCGCCTGGGGCTGATCACCTCGTGCGCCGCGGCCGACGCCCTCGACGCCGTGGTGGGCGCCGTGGTCGACGACCTGCTCGCCGGGGAGCCGACCGCGATCGCGGAGGCCAAGCGACTCGTCTACGACGTCCCGGGGCTCTCGATCGACGACGCGTTCGCGCACACCAGCGAGGTCTCCGCGCGACTGTTCGCGTCGGACCCCGCGCGCGAGGGGATGGCCGCGTACCTAGAGAAGCGTGCCGCGCCCTGGGTCGAGCGCGCCCCCTGAACGTCAGTTAGTCGTCGTCGTTGTCGTCGTCGCGACCGGGCCACGCGCGCCACTCGTCGGTGGCGCGCTCGCTTGGCTGCTCACGCGGCAGCTCGCGCGGTAACTCGCGCCGCGGCGTGTAGACCCCGGCGATCAGGATGAACCCCACGAAGACCGCGAAGCTGCCGATCGCCTCGATGACCAGCGAGTAGGTGACCAGTTGATCGGTGTTGCTCGCGCCCTCGGCGATCGACACGCTGCACATGACCGAGCCGCCGATGAAGAGCGCCTGGAGCCCGAGCGCGTAGAAGCCCCGACGAACCATGGTCAATTGGTCGGGCTCGGTCACGCGCAGGCGCGTGAGCCACCACCAGGCCACCATCGCCATCGCGTCGCCCAGGATGGGCAGGACAATCTGGCCCTCGAAGGCCACGGACTGGTTGGCCGAGAAGTAGCCGAGGTGAATCAGTAGCCCCATGTAGATGACCGCGCCGACGACGGTCACCGCGAATCCTCCGACGACCACAGCGCGCGCCCGGGCCCAGAGCCGTTCCATGGCTAAACGCTAACTGGCACCACCGTGCCGGCCAGGTATCTACCTGCCGATTACCTCGCGCAGCGCGGCGTCGCCGATCGCGCCGGAGCGCGTCACGCGCCAGCCGTCTCCGTCGATGACGACGACGCTCGACACCGCCCCGTCGCAGCGCCCGGCGTCGAACACGCCCGCGACGTCGGACCCGGCGAAGGCCGCGCGCACCTCGTTGGCGTCGTGACAGGGCGCCTCGCCGTGACGGTTGGCGCTGGTGAGAGCGACCGGCCCGACGTCGGCCAGTATCGAGCGCAGCGCGTCGTGGTCGGGCACGCGAAAGCCCACCTGACCGCTGCGCGAGCCCACGAGGCGCGCGAGCGCCGGGTCAGCCGCGACGACGATGGTGAGCGCGCCCGGCCAGAATGACGCGGCGAGTCGACGCGCGACCGGGTCCCACGTGGCGCCCCAGTGGGTCAGGACGGACTCGTCGGCGACGACGACGGGCAACGCGAGGCCGTCGGGGCGGCGCTTGAGCTCAAAGATCTGGGAGACCGCGGCGGGCGCCGCGACTGACGCGCCGAGGCCGTAGACGGTGTCGGTCGGCAGCCCCACCACGCGCCCCGCGAGCAGCCCCGCGGTCGCGCCGGCGGCGTCGAGCAGCGCCGTCACGACCGGCG
>JBOGFU010000250.1:0-2637 GCA_050743545.1 Acidimicrobiales bacterium
CTCGGCGACGCCGTCGACGACGTCGACCCCTGGGGTTCGCGCGACGAGCACCGCGCGCATCCCTGGGTCAGGCTCCACCGCGACGACCCGCGCGCCCAGCCCGAGGAGGAACCTCGTGACTTTGCCGGTTCCCGCGCCGACCTCCAGGGTTGGGACGCCGGCGACGTCGCCCAGGTACGCGGCGAGACCCGCGGGCGGGCTCGGGCGATAGTCGTCGTAGCGCTCGGCAATTCGACCGAAGGAGCGGCTGCGCTCGCTCACGCGTTCGCCCCCGCGCGCTTCCCTGTCCCATTCCCTCGTGCCCTACGGTGCGCCGACACCCCGCTGAGCACCATCGGCACGTCGAGCACGCCCTCGCGGGCTCGACGCGTGAGCGCGACGCGGATCCGCTCGTCCATCACCCGACGCTCGTCGTCGGTGCGTTGAAGGACGACCGAGTACGTCCTCATCAGGGCCACGAGCTCGTCGGGCGAGCGACGCCAGGTCCAGGGAATTCGAATGTTGCGCACGTCACAAAAGCCCTCGGCCAGGTCGGGCGCGGCCTGCGGTGCGCGTCGGGCGGTGCGGTGGTCCCTGCCTTCGTCCGGCAGGGAACGCAGTCGCGCCACCCACCCCACGGATCGGTCCAAGGTGTTGGCTAGAACGAATAGTCGACCGCGGTCTCGAAGCACGCGCGCGATCTCTCGAGCGGCGTCGGGCTGACGGAACCAGTGCCACGACGACGACGCCACGACGACGTCCACCGACGCATCGGCGAGCGGGATGGCCTCCGCGGTGCCGTCCAGGACCGCGACGTCGACGCCGGAGCGGGCCAGCACGTCGCGCATGCGCGCGTCGGGCTCGACCGCGGTGACCCGAGCGCCGAGCGAGTCGAGAAAGCGCGTGACCAAGCCGGTGCCGGCGGCGAGGTCCAGCACGTCCAGCCCTTCCACGGGAGCGAGCAGCGTCGCGAGCTGCGGGGGTGGCGAGGGACGAATGGCGTCGTAAAGGTCGGCGACGCGACCGAACGAGAGGCCGTCGAGTCCCACTAGCGAGCGAGTCGCCCCGCGAGGTCCGAGACCAGGTCGTCGACGCCCACGCGGTGCTGGGCCGTCGTGTCGCGGTCACGCACGGTGACCGCGTGGTCCTCCAGCGACTCGAAGTCGACCGTCACGCAGTAGGGCGTGCCCACCTCGTCCTGTCGACGGTAGCGTCGCCCGATCGACTGCGTGGTGTCGAAGTCGACCGCGAAGCGCGAGCGCAGCGACGCCGCGACCTCGCGGCTCAGCGCGTCGAGCTCGGGCTTCTTCGACAGGGGCAGCACGGCGACCTGGTGGGGCGCGAGTCGCGGGTCGAGGCGCAGGACCACCCGCGTCTCGCCTTCGACGACGTCCTCGTCGTAGGCTGCGAGCAGGAACGCCATCATCGCGCGCGTCGCGCCCGCGGCCGGCTCGATGACGTAGGGCGTGTAGCGCTCGCCGCTCGCCTGGTCGAAGTACTCGAGGCGCACCCCCGACGCGTTGGAGTGCTGGGTGAGGTCGTAGTCGCCGCGGTTGGCGACGCCCTCTAGCTCGTCGAACCCCCACGGGAACTCGAACTCGATGTCGGTGGTGCCGCGCGAGTAGTGCGACAGGTCCTCGGGCGCGTGGGCGTGACGGCGCAGCTTGGCCTCGGGGATTCCCAGGTCGAGGTACCAGTTGAAGCGCTCCTCGATCCAGTAGCGGTACCACTCGTCCGCGTCGGCCGGGGGCACGAAGAACTCCATCTCCATCTGCTCGAACTCCCGGGTTCGAAAGACGAAGTTCTGCGGAGTGATCTCGTTGCGGAAGGACTTGCCGACCTGGGCGACGCCAAAGGGCGGGCGCCGCCTCGTGGTCGCCAGCACGTTGGCGAAGTTGGTAAAGATCCCCTGGGCGGTCTCGGGGCGCAGGTAGGCGGTCGCGCCCTCGCCCTCGACCGGTCCGGCCGACGTTTTGAACATCAGGTTGAACGCGCGCGCCTCGGTGAACTCGGTTGACCCGCAGTTGGGACAGACCCCGTCGATCTTGTCGGCGCGCCAGCGCTCCTTGCACTTCCGGCAGTCCACGAGCGGGTCGGTGAAGGTCTCTAAGTGCCCCGACGCCGCCCACACCGCGGGCGGCCCGAGGATCGCGGCGTCGATCCCCACGACGTCGTCGCGCAGCTGGACCATCGAGCGCCACCACGCGTTCTTGACGTTGCGCAGCATGTTGACGCCGAGCGGGCCGTAGTCGTAGGTCGATCGAAAGCCGCCGTAGATCTCGGCGGAGGGGTAGATGAAGCCACGGCGTTTGGCGAGGTTGACGACCTTGTCTTCGAGGCCCTCGGCGCTAACGGACATCGACCAAGGCTACCGGACTAGTCCCCGCTCCTCAGTCGGACGATGACCTGGTTGGCGAGCAGACGCCCCTGGGGAGAGAGCGTGACGCGACCGTCGTCGACCTCGACGAGGTGCGCGATCTCATCGAGCGCGTCGAACGCTTCGACGGGCGCGCCACGCCGAGTGCGCAGCGCGAGCGCGTCGCGTTCGAACTCGCGCGTCGCGTCGTCGAGGCTCTCCTCGCCAGCGGTCGGGTCGCGCCCGTCGCCAATCAGCGCGACGTAGCGGTCGGGGGTGCGCACGTTCCACCACCGTCGCCC
>JBOGFU010000251.1:0-17872 GCA_050743545.1 Acidimicrobiales bacterium
CGCCGCCGCGACTCCCCGGATCGGGGACGCGCGCGGGGCTCGCACGCTGGGGCGTCGATGACGAGTCGTTCGCGCGCCTGCGTGACGCGGGCGCCTTCGGCGCCGAGGCGTCGGCCTAGAAGTTGACCACCGGGCAGGTCAGTGTGCGGGTGATGCCCGGCACCTTTTGGATCGCGCCGACGATGAATTTACCCAGGTCGTCCACGCTCTCGGCGGTGCAGCGCACGATGACGTCGTAGGGTCCGGTGACCTCGAAGCTCTCGATAACCCCGGGCACGGCTCGCGTCGCGAGGACCACGCTCTCGCTCGATCCGATCTCCGACTGAATCAGGATGTAGGCCTGGACCGCCATGGGACGCCTTTCAGTTTGCTCGCCCCATTCTGCCCCCTGACCCGGTGGTGTCGCTACCCCCAGCGGGCTGGACCCGACCGGGCCTTACGCGTCGCCTCGGAATCGCCCCCCGATGTGCCACTGGTGGCACTGCTCGCAGCGATACGAATCCAGTTCAACGCGATTCATCGTCCACGCGAACTGGGCGGCGCTGGCCGCTTCGGCGCGGGTGCGATAGGCCGTTTTGGGCGAGCCCTCGCGGGTGTAGTGGCCCGCGGCGCGTCCCGGCGGGCGGACGGCGTCGCGGCGTCGACGGGGCACGCGACGACCCTACTAATCTGCGCGCCGTGAGCGACCCGTCGACGACCGTGCTCGCGCCGGTGACCGAGGTCACGGACGCCGGCGACCACGACCGCTTCTGCCACCTCGTCCTCGAGGGATTCACCCCCGAGGGCGGAGAGTTCGTCGCGGTCGACAACTCGGTTGTCGACGCGATGGTCAACGCGACCGCGGTGCGAGCGCTGTGCGGCAAGGTGTGGGTGCCCGGCCGGGACCCGCGCCGCTACCCGGTGTGCGCGACCTGCCGGGAGATCGCCGAGGCGCTCGGGTGGTCGTTGCCCCAGGCCTAGCCCCGTAGGCTGAGCGCCCATGGCGGATCGCTACCCCACCTCGCGTCGTGCGCTCGTCGTGCGCCACCACGACGAGGACCGCCCGGGGCTGGTCGGCGACGCGCTCGCGTCGCGCGGGTTCGACCTCGACGTCGTGATGATGGACGCGGCGAGCCCGACCCCGGACCTTGACGGCTACGACCTGCTCGTCGTGCTTGGCTCCAAGCACTCGGTCTACGACCCGGCGATCGAGCAGGCGTGGTTCGGGCGGGAACTCGACTTGCTCGCCGAGGCCGACCGGCGCGCGGTACCCGTGTTTGGCATCTGCTTCGGCGCCCAGGCGCTGTGTCGCTTCCACGGCGGGACGGTTTCGCGTTCGCACGCGCCCGAGGTCGGCTGGTTTGAGGTGAGCGACGACGCCGGGTTGGGGATTGACTCGGGCCCCTGGTTCGAGTACCACTTCGACCGCTGCCACCTCCCCGGCCACGCCAAGGTCTGGGCGAGCAACGACAACGCGGTCCAGGCCTTCGCCCTCGGTCGCGACGTCGGCGTGCAGTTCCACCCCGAAATCGACGAGCACCAACTCGCGGACTGGATGGGCGCGGGGGGTGACGAGGACGCGCGCGACCTCGGCCTCGACCCGGCCGAGCTCGTCGCGCGCACCGCGCGCGAGACCCCCGCGGCGCGCGAGCGGGTGTCGCGCCTGGTCGACGTGGTGTTGCGCCACGTCGACTCCGCGAGCACCGTGGCCTAAAGCACGCCGCGGACTCTGCTGAGATGGCGGGGTGAGAGTGTCGCGCGCCGGTGGACGACGCCAATGGGGGCTCGTGGTCGCGGCCATGGCGGCGTCCACGGTTCTCTCGATGGGGACGCCCGCGTCGGGGGCAATGGCCAACCAGCTGCCAACGGGGAGGGGCTGTGAGGCGAGCCTCGCCGTGCGCCCCTCCACGGTGATCCTGTCGTGCGCCGACGAGAACTCCTACTTCGGGTCGCTTACCTGGGCGTCGTGGGGTCGCACCGCCGACGCCACGGGCCAGTACCTGCTCAATTCGTGCGTGCCGAGCTGCGCGCAGTCGACGGTGCGCAGTCGCGGGGTTGTGCGCGTCGTCGCGAGCGACCCCACGATGCGCGGGCACGGCCGTCCCGTGTTCCTGCGACTCACGGTGACCCTCGTGGCGCGTCACGTCACCGCGACGCTGCGCTGGATCTGGGCGTCGTCGCTCACGGCGATCGGCTACTGGAAGGGTCCCGCGGGGGCGCTCTTCAGGCTGCACTGACGCGCGCCGTAGGCTGCGCGGATGTCTGAGCGCGCCGCCGTCGACGAGCGGACCGTGCGAATCGAGCGCCCCGCGACGGGCGGGGCCGTGGCGCGGCTGGACGACGGTCGGGTGGTCTTCGTGCGCCACGCGCTGCCGGGCGAGCTCGTGGTTGTAGGTCTCACGGAGGTCACGAGCCGCTATGCGCGCGCGGACGCGCTGCGCGTGATTGAGCCCAGCCCCCAGCGCGTGAGCGCGCCGTGCCCCTACGCCGCGCCCGGGTTGTGCGGGGGGTGCGACCTCCAGCACGCGTCCAGCGCGGCGCAGGTTGAGTGGAAGCGCGCGGTGGCGACCGAGCACCTCGCGCGCCTCGCGCACCTCGACGTCGACCTCGATGTCGAGGCGGCGCCGAGCCCGGCGGCGCGCTCGCGCACGCGCCTGCGCTGCGCGGTGGACCCCGAGGGACGCCTCGGCCTGTACCGGTCGCGTTCGCACGACGTGGTCGCCCTCGACGACTGTTGGATCGCCGACCAGCGCGTCACGCCCGCGTTTGGAGCGCGGTGGCGGGGCGCCCTGGAGGTCGAGCTGCGCGCGATCGGCGACGGCGAGGCGTTCGCCGTCGTCACGCGACCCGACGGGTCTCGCGAGACGACGACCCTCGGCAACGAGCCGCGGTCTGCGGTGGCGTCGCGCGTAGCGGTCGGCGACCACCGATTCACCGTGTCGCCGGGCTCGTTCTGGCAGGCCCACCGTGACGCGCCGACGGTGTTGAGTGACGCCGTGCGCGAACTCGCGCAGCTCGAGCGCGGCGACGCGGCGGTCGACCTCTACAGCGGCGTGGGTCTCTTCACGGTGGCCCTGGCGCGCGCGGTCGGACCCGACGGGCGCGTGACCGCCGTCGAGTCGTCACCGGACTCGGCCGCCGACGCGCTCGACAACGTTCGCGCGATGGGGCGCGTGCGCGTTCGCCAGTGGCCGGTGGCGCCCCGCGCGGTCTACGACGTCGTGGGCGAGGGCGACGTCGTCGTCGTCGACCCGCCGCGCACGGGACTCGGCCGCGGCGTCGCCGCGGCGCTCGCGCGTCGGCGCCCGCGACGCGTCGTCTACGTGAGCTGTGACGCCGCGACCTTCGCGCGCGACCTCGGCGAGCTCGTCGCGGGTGGCTACGAACTGGCGCGGCTGCGGGCGTTTGACCTGTTCCCGATGACCGAGCACCTCGAGCTCGTCGCACTACTTGACAGGGTCGCCTAGGAGGGGGAGAGTGATTCCGAGGGCTCGGCTCTCGGACCTCGAGGGGGTTGACTGTGCCGCCCAAGCTCGACCACCACCACCGGATGACCGTCCAGAAGATCTTCGGCCACCCGCTCAACCACAACATCCGCTGGAACGAGGTTCGTTCGCTCCTCGCGCGCTTTGGTGAGGTGCACGAGACCCATCGGGGCAACTGGGCGGTGACCGACGGGTCGGGCACGCACTCCTTCGGCTCGACGCGCAGTCGGGTGCTCACCGACGAGCAGGTGATTCGCCTCCGCGGGTTCCTTCGCACATACGGCCTCGGCCCCGGCAAGCTCAGCGCGGCGTAGGCGCGGACCGCGCCGGGGCTGGCTAGCGTCGGGGCGTGCGCCTCGACGACCACGCCCGCGCGGCGCTCAGCGCCGGACGCCTCGGTCATTTGGTCACCGTCAACGCCGACGGCTCGCCCCAGGTGTCGTTGGTGTGGATCGGCGTCGACGGTGACGACGTCGTGGTCGGTCACCTCATGGGTGGCGCCAAGGTACGAAACCTGGCGCGCGACCCTCGCGTGGCGTTGACCGTGGAGGCGGAGGGGGCGACCGCGATCGGCCTCGACCACCACCTCATCGTCTACGGCACCGCGACGTTAGAAGAGGGCGGCGCGCCCGAGCTACTCCAACGGCTGGCCGAGGTCTACCTCGGGCCGGGGGTGAAGTTCCCGCCCTTTGACGACCCGCCCGCGGGCCACGTCATCCGCATTCACCCCGAGCGGGTTGGGGGCGTGGGCCCCTGGGCCCCGTAGACGACCCGGCCGCGGGCGCGGCCCGGTGCGCCGACGGTCGATCGACTCACGCCTAGCGCGCACAGCGCCGCGGCGGGCGCGGCGAGGAACGACACGACGAGCGACAGCACTCCCAGGATCGCCATCACCGCCAAGCCCGCGACGGGGGACCACGCGAGGCGCCGTCGCCACGGGGTTGGGCGCGTTCGCCACGCGCCGGCGCCGACCCACGCGGCGAGCGCCAGGACCGCGGGCAGCGCGATGGGCACGAGCACGCCGTCGCCGTTCACGCCCACGAGCGTCGTCGAGGGCAGCGGACCCGTGTGCGAGTACGCGCTCACGAAGAACGCGAACGGGAGGCCCAGCAAAGACCATCCGACGGCGAACGGGAACGGCGTCCACCACGGGTACGGGCGCCGGCGTCGAGGCAGTCCCGCGCCGTCGCTCACTACTGGGCTCGTCCGCGCGCGTCGATCGGCACCGCGCCGATGACGTCGTTGCCGCGTACGAGCCACATGCGGTCGTAGCGGTCAACGGTCGGGTCACAGTGCGGGGGCACCAGCGTGACGCGGTCACCCCGGTGCAGCGGGTGGCCTCGGTCGTAGGTCACCATCCCGTGCTCGTCGCCGTAGAACGCGTAGGAGGCCTCGCCGGCGTCGCGCACCACCGCGGGTACGCCCGCGTCGGTCGCCAGGGCCTTGAACCCGGCGTCGACGGTCACGTAGCCGTCGTGGTTGGCCGACACCACGGTGGCGTCGACGAACAGGCTCTGCGCGTACCGTCCCTCGGGGTCGTCGCCGAGGGCGTCGCGGTACTCACGGTCCATGAACACGTAGCTGCCGGGCTGGAGCTCGCTCAGCCAACCGAGCTCGACGTCAATCCCCGCGGTGCCCGTGCCGCCGCCCGTGCGCAGAGCGCACTCGAAACCGGCGCGCTCGAGCGCGTCGACGACCTCAGCCAGACGGCTCGCCGACTCGGCGGTCGCCGCGCGCCGCGCGTCGCGACCCGCGAGGTGCTGGAGGTGGCCGCCGTAGGCCTGGACGCCGGTGAGGCCCAACCCGGCGGCGCTTGTCGCCGCGGCGACCGCGAGCGCGCCCGCGGCGCCGATCACGCCCGTACGCCCCAGCCCGACGTCGACGTCACAGACAACATCGACGCGAGCGCGGGCGCTGGCGATCTCCGTGACGCCCACGGGGCTGTCAACCGCGATGGTCAACCGGCACCGCTCCGCGAGTAGCGCGGCGCGCGCGGCCGCGCGCGCACCCACCAAAGGGGACGTGAGCAGAATCGACACGTGCAGGGCCTCGTCGCCGAGCGCGTCGACGAGGGCCTCGGCTTCGGCGAGCTTGGCACAGGCCAGCCCGCTCGCGCCCGCCGCGAGCTGGCGCCGTGCGACGAACGCGGACTTGTGGGACTTCGCGTGGGGGCGCAACGCGACGCCCGCGCCGCGACACGTCACCGCCATGAGCGCGACGTTGGCGTCGAGTGCGTCCAGGTCGCACACCAGCGCCGGCGTCGCGATGTCGTCGCGGTAACGTGGTGAGTCGCTCACGCGGCGGGCGGCGCGGTGAGCGGCCAGGGGAACTCGCGCTCGGCCACGCGCGCGAGGTCGAGCAGCAGCGCGTCCTCATGGTGGCGAGCGAGCACCTGCAGGCCGATGGGAAGCCCCCCGACGTCACCGGACGGGATGCTCACCGCGGGGCTCCCGGCCAGGTTGGCGGGAAAAGTGAGCGCCCCGTTGTTGGCCAGCGCTCCGAAGAGTCCCAATGTCTCGATGAGGTCGACGTCGCCCACCGTCGTGGCGATGGGGCCGGCGGCGGGAAAGGCCACGTCGGGATTGGTCGCGCAGAAGATGAAGTCGGTCTGCTCAAAGATGTCAGCGAACCTCTCGTTGAAGAGGATCCGAAACATCTCCGCCGCGCCGACGGCGTCAATCGAATAGCGCGACGTGGCGAAGTCCATCGCCATCTGCACCTCGAGGGTCAGGTCGTCGTGGCACGCGGGGTAGAGGTCACCGAGCAGGCCGGCGAGTCCGGACAGGTTGGCGAGCGCCCACTCCTCGCCGCCAACGGGAAAGTCCGCGACGACGTCAACGCGCCTCATCCCGGTCAGCGCAATCAACTCCTCGGCGCGGGCGATGAGGCGGCTGGCCATCACGGGCTCGACGATCGCCCCTCCGAGGTCGATCGCGATGACCGCGCGCTTTCCCGCGAGGTCGTAGGAGTCAAGGCCCTGCTCCCAGCCCTCGACGCGCGGCAGGCTTAGCGTGTCGCGCGGGTCAAAGCCGTTGCACACGTCAAACCAGCGCGCGGTGTCGCGCACCGAACGCGACACGCACCCCGTGACCACCGTGAGCGGCGGCTGCTGGGCGTAGGGGCCCTTGGGGATACGTCCGAACGTCGACTTGAGCGCGAAGAGCCCGGTGAATCCGGCGGGGATTCGCAGCGAACCGCCGCCGTCGCCCCCCGACGCGATCGTGACCACCCCACCCGCGACGGCCGCGGCGGATCCGCCCGATGACCCGCCGGGGGTTCGCCCATGGCGCCACGGGTTGTGGGTGGTGCCGTGGAGGCGAGTGTTGGTGCAGTTGATGAAGCCGAACTCCGACGCCGTGGTCTGACCGACGAGGACCGCGCCCGCGGCGCGCAGGCGCGCCACCTGCGTGGAGTCGAAGGCGGAGACACGATCGGCGTAGACGAGCGAGGCGAACGTGGCTGGCCACCCGGCCACCGGGTCGAGCTCCTTGATGGCGACTGGCACGCCCCCAAACGGAAGCGCGACGTCGGACGCGTCGGCCGCGGCGCGCGCGGCGTCGACGTCGAGCATGGTGAACGCATTGAGGTCGCTGGCTTGGGCCGCGGCGATGGACGACTCGAGGGCCTCGCGAGGGGTCAGCTGTCCCGCGCGCAGGGCGTCGACCAACGAGCACGCGTCGCCCGACCACGCCTCGCTCACCGAACGAGACTATCCAGCCACGGGCGCGGCCCCCGGGGGCGCGACGTCGCGATCGAGGTCGAGCCATCGCCCGTGGTGGTGGCACCAGCCGACGTGTTCGGGCCGCCCACCGGGCGTCGTGACGGTGACCTCGGTCGCCCCCGTCCCGGGCGCGTCGGTCCGGCCGTGGGGCGCGGGCCACCTCAGAGCGATCGGCAGCTCCATCGAGACCCACGCAGCGCGTCCCGCCTCGCACAGCGCTCGCACGCGCTCGTAGTACTCGATCTGCGCGTCGTCGCCCAGGTACGCCGCGAACCACGTGTCCACGATCACGGTCAGGTGATCGCCATCACCGAGGGCGAGGGCGTCGTCAAGGCGCGCGAGCGCGTCGCCGACGACGATGGTCACCGGGGGCCAGGAGGCTCGCTGGGCGATGACGGCCTCGAGGCGGCGCACGCGACGCGGCTCCTCGGGCCACAGGCACGACAGCAGCCACAGCTGGTCGGCGCGCACGGTGAGGTCGAGTGGCGTGAGGTCGATGCCGACGCGTGAGACGACCCGGGGCGGGGGCCGAGACCGGTCGACACCCCCGCGGTCCTCGCAGACGAGCGTGAGCGGGTTGTCGTCGTCGCGGTCACGCACCGGAAAGCGATCGAAGTGGAGGTTGATGCCGGCCGACGTCCCGACGTCGAGGACGTTGACGGCGTCGGCTCCGGCCGCGGCGAGGGGGACGACTGCCTGGAGAACGGCCGACCGACCCGGCTCGTTGGTCTGGGTGGCGCGTCCGAGGTGCGCTCTTATTAGGTCACCCTCGTGATCTACGACGCCCAGCACGAGGTCGACCCGCTCGGACACCGAGCCCGCCACGCCGCGTCGGACGTCGTCGTAGACGGGACCGAGGATCGGGTGGCCCTCGTAGCCGAGCAGCTGGAGCGCGGCGAGCACGAGCATCGGGTTGCGCTGCTCGGCGCGGACCCCGGCCAGGAGCTTGAGGGCGCTGAGGTCGTCGGCGAGCGCGCGGGTGAGCGCGTCGTAGAAGGGCAGGCGGTCGCGGTCCTCGTCGGTGAGCGCCCACCCGTAGCGCCGCCGGGCGTCGTCGAGGTTGAGCTCCACCGCGCGAAGCCTACGGGCGAGGTGGCGTCGGGGCGCGGCGATACTGGGGTCGTGGAGCGCCTCGACACGCCGACGTTGGTCGGCCGCGTGGTTCGACTCGAGCCGCTGACGGTGGCCCACGTCGCGGGGCTGGCCGCCGCCGCCGCGGAGGCGCGCGACAGCTACGGCTTCACCTTCGTGCCCGACGGCGCGCGCGAAACCGAGCGCCACGTGGCCGACCTCATCGCGTCAAGCCAACGCGGGGAGGTGGCACCCGTCGCCCAGGTGAGGGTCGTCGACGACGCCGTGGTGGGGGTGACGCGTTTTATGACGCCGCGCCGGCGTGACGACGGTTCGCTCTACGCCGTCGAGGTCGGCGGTACCTGGCTCGCCGCGTCGGCTCAGGGAACGGGTATCAACGCCGAGGCCAAGCTCCTCTTGGTCGACCGCGCGTTCGCGTCGTGGTCCCTCGAGCGCGTCGACTTCAAGACCGACGCACGAAACGCACGAAGTCGCGCCGCGCTCGCGTCGATTGGCGCCACCTACGAGGGCACGCTGCGAGCCTGGCAGCCGTCTCTGGTGCCGGGCGAAGAGGGGAGATCACGCGACAGCGCGTACTTCTCCATCGTGCGCGCCGAGTGGCCCGACGTCCGCGCCGCATTGGCTGCCCGGGTCGGCGCGGCGACCCCGGCGCCGGGCTGACGCGGAGGTCCCGGGCGTGACGCGACCCTCGGCGATGACCCCCCGCGACGCGGTCGTCGCGCTCGTCGCGGCGCGCGGTCTCGACTGGGTGGTCACCCAGTGCGTCAACGCGGCGACGGGCGAGTCGGTGGATGAAGACCTCGTGCGTGGTCTCGTGGGTGGCCACGCCGACCTCATTCTGAGTGGTCGCGAGGGCGGGATCGAGGGCTACTGGCCGCGGGTGTGGGCGCTGAGGGCGCTTCTCTACGCGTGGCTCGACCGCGCGTCGCTCGCGGTGCGCGACGCGCTTGACGACGAGTCGTGGCGGGCCCGCGAGATGGCGCTCAAGGTCGCGGTGCGCCGCCGGGTGGAGGTCGACGAGGGATCACTCGATCGACTGCTCGCCGACCCCGTCGAGCGCGTGCGCGCCGCCGCCCGTCGACTCGACGTCACGCTGCACACCGACTCGTGACAGGATGGCGCGATGCCGAGTCCGGGCACGCTCTTTGACGCCGTGGGCGGCGAGCCCGCGGTGCGCGCGCTGACCGAGGCGCTGCACGCCCGGTGCCTCGACGACCCGGTCCTCAACCACCCCTTCTCGCACCCGGGACAGAACCCCGACCACGTCGCACGCCTCGCGGCGTACCTCGGCGAGGTCCTCGGCGGTCCCGCGCGCTACTCCGACGAGTGTGGTGACCGCTCCTTCATGCTCGACCTGCACGCCCACAACGGGGACGTGACCGAGCTCGGTGCGAGGTTCCTCGCGTGCTTCGTCGCGGCCGCGGACGACGCGGGGCTGCCCGAGGACCGCCAGCTGCGCGACGCGCTGCGTACCCACATGGCGGGCGCGGTCGACGAGGTCGTCGCGGTGGGCGACGTCAACGCCGTGGTGGCGCCGGGACTCGCGGTGCCCCGGTGGGGCTGGCTCCCCGACTCGCCGTCGCCGGGCTAGGGAGCCGTGGCCCCCACCGAACGGCGGCCGCGTGAGAGCACGTCGCGAAACTTGACGCGCGCGCCCGTGCGAAGGATCGCGCGTCGGTAGATCGACGCGGCGACGTGCGCCATCCCAATCGTGCACACGACGTCGATGGCGACGGAGATCGTGTACTGCCACCAGGTGGCGGCGCCGATGCCGATGAGCGCGGTCATGGCGAACGGTGCGGTGGGTGGCAGGTAGGCCAGGACCTTGAGGAAGGCCGAGGGGTTGCCCGGAATGACTTGGGTGAGCGACGCGACGTAGCCGAAGAGCAGCGGGACGCTGAGGGGGAGGGCCAGTGACTGGACCTGGTCCTGGCGCTCGACCATCGCCCCCGCCGCGGCGTAGATCCAGCAGTAGAACATGTAGCCGAGGAAGAGCCACAGCACGGTGCCCGCGAGGACCCAGGGTTCGGCGCCGTGGATGAACGACGATCCCACGGCCTTGGCCAGCGCGACCGCGAACCCGACGATCACCGCGGCTTGGACCAGCGCTACGGCGCCGATGCCCAGCACCTTGCCGGTCATCAGCTGAATCGGTCGGACCGTGGCGAGCAGGACCTCGATGACCCGGCTCGACTTCTCCTCCATCACTCCGGTCAGCGTCCAGGTCTCGTACTGAGAGAGCATCGTGAAGATGAGAATGAGCCCGATGATGGTTGTCCCGTTGGGGTGAGTCGGCGCGCTACGGTGGACGCTCACGACCCGGACCGACGTGGCGTGAATTAGGGCGCTGATCTGGCCGGCGGTGAGGTGAGCGCGCTCCATCACGGTCGCGATGCCGACGTCGGTCGCGGCGGCACCCACGAACTGGGCGGTCGCCGACGAGTCGGTGGGCGAGATGGTCGTGTTCACGAGCAGGCTCGACGAGTCGACCACGACCACGTCCACCCGCCCCGACGCGAGGTCGGCGCGCGCCGCGCGCGGTGACGACTCCGTCGTGTAACGAACCTTGACGCCGACGGCTGAGGCCGCGTTGGCGAGACCCGACGCCGCGGGGGCGTCGAGCGTACCCACGACCACCACGTGTTCGGTGGCGGTCTTTGATGTGTTGAGCGTCGGGATGATGATGGCGGCGGCGACGACGAGGAGGATGAGGATCGTCACGACGCGAAAGACCCGGCCGCGAAGTCGCTGGCGGATCTCGCGTCCGGCGACCATCGCCACGACACTCTCCACCCCGTCGCCGCGCGCGGTGCGGCGAGTCGTTGAGCCTCGGCGCCGTCGGCGCAGCGCCACTCGAACGATGACGGCCACGGCGACCACGACCACGATCAGGGCGGACCTCACCGGACGGCCTCACGAAAGACTTCTGAGAGGCGACGCCGCTGGAAGACGAACTCGGTCACGGTGCCCGCGGCGACGGCCGCGGCGAGGACCGCCGAGCTGTCGACGTCGCGGTCCAGCACGAGTCGAACCTCGCCCCCACGCGTCTCGGAGATCGTGACCCCGGCGAGTTGCGTCGCCCACCGCGCGTCGCGGTCGCCCTCGACTCGCACCGCGAGTCGCCGCGGCCCGCTCGTCGCCAGGTCGTCGACGCGACCGGACACGACGAGGGCGCCGTGGTCGATGATCGTGACCGACTCGCACAGGTCCTCCACGAGGTCGAGCTGATGGCTGGAGAGGAGAACGCCACAGCCCGCGAGCGCTCGCTCGGTCAGGACCACGCCGATGTCATCGACGCCGGTGGGGTCGAGCCCGGCGAGCGGCTCGTCGAGCACGAGGAACTCGGGCTCGTGTAGGAGGGCCGCGGCGAGCTGGACGCGCTGCTGGTTGCCGTGCGAGAGCGTCTCGATCTTGGAGCTGGCGCGTTGGGCGATGCCCAGGCGCTCGAGCCACGTTGTGGTGGCTCGACGGGCGTCGGGGAGTGTCAGCCCGTGAAGCCGCGCGAGGTACTCGAGTTGGTCGGACACCAGCATTCCCGGGTACAGACCGCGCTCTTCGGGCATGTATCCGAAGCGACGCCGGTCGGCCTCGCCGACCGCGTGGCCGTCCCAGCGGATCGCCCCGCGGTCGAGCTCGGTGAGTCCGAAGATCGCGCGCATGGTGGTTGTCTTGCCGGCGCCGTTGGGACCGAGGAACCCCACCACGTGACCGGATGAGACGCTGAAGGAGAGGTCGCGCAGGGCCTGGATCTCTCCGAATCGTCGGCTGAGCCCGTCGATTTCGAGGAGGTGAGACACCGGGAGAACCTTACCCACGCGGGTCCGCGGCTCCGGGGCGTCGCGGTGGCGGGCGGGCCTAGAGGGTCGGGCGCGGGCTGAGCCGATAGAGCACGTGGGTGACCCCCGGGGCGTCGACGGCCCACTCCTGGGTGGCCTCGATCGCGGCGAACGCGTCGCCGTCAAAGAGGCGTACGCCGTCGCCGAGGAAGGTTGCCACGACGTGGAGCAGGAGCTCGTCGACGAGTCCCGCGGCGAGGAACTGCTTGGCCACGCCCGCGCCCCCCGCGACCGCGACGTTTCTCCCGTCGGCGGCGTCGCGCGCCAACTCCAGCGCGCGAGCCACCCCGCCGGTGACAAAGGTGAACGTCGTCCCACCGTCCAGGACGAGGGGTGGTCGCTCGTAGTGCGTCACGACGAACACCGGTAGGTGGAACGGGGGATTGGCGCCCCACCACCCGATCCATGACTCGTCCCACTCTCGCGTGCCGCCCCCGAACATGTTGCGGCCCATGACGAGCGCGCCCTCGTTGCCGTCTCGCTCGTAGACGTCGGTGCTCGCGTTGACCGCGCCACCCGACTCGCCCGCGTCGCGCCGCCACGCGGCCAGGTCGCGCATCCACTCGTGCAGGCGCTCGCCGTTGACGCCGAGTGGATGGTCACGATCCTGGTTCGCGCCGGCGACGAACCCGTCGAGCGAGATCGACGTTGAGTAGGTGAGCTTGGTCATGGTCACCCCCACGGTGCGTGACGGCACAGTCTGCCATTCACCGCTCGCCGCGAATCGCGTCGGCGGGTAGATTGTCCCGCGCGGCGACGCGTCAGAGGAGGAGTGCCCATGGCGACCATGATCAAGACGGTGCTATACCCCGCGAAGGACCTCGAGGCCACCACCGCGCTCTTTACCGCGCTGGTGGGCACCGGTCCCCACGTCGTCTCTCCCTACTACGTCGGCTTCGCCGTGGGCGACGCCGAAGTCGGCCTGCTCCCGCTCGATCAGAATCCGGGGATGACGGGCGCGGAGCCGTTCTTCGACGTGGACGACATCGTGGCGGCGCTCGCCGCGCTGAGCGCGTTGGGCGCGGAGACCCTCCAGGAGCCCCGCGACGTTGGCGGTGGGCTCCTGGTCGCGAAGGTTCGCGATCCCAACGGCAGCGTCATCGGATTGAAGCAGTCTCCGACAGTCGCGTAGGCCCGTCGACACAACGTGGTGGAGGTGCGGGGAATCGAACCCCGGTCCGCGGGACCCGCGATGAAGCTTCTCCGAGCGCAGCTAGCAGGGGATTGTCGGGATCGTCACTAGTGCCAGCGCCGATGGCGGTCCGTAGTCAACTGAGGTGTCCCGTCGTGGTGGTTGACGCGCCACGACGGTGAGTCCCGCAATATGACGTCTCGACTCCGGGCCGCGGGACCGAACCCGGTGAGACGTTGCTACCTAAGCAGCAAACGCAAGCTGAGGCTTGGCGTTTATTTTTGTTTCCGGCTCTTTAGCGTGGCTCCGGAGACCACGGCTCGCTTCCTTCACCTCGATGACCTACGTCGAAACCAATCACCCCCTCGTCACGACCGGTGCGGCCGCGCGTCAAGTGTAACGAGCAGCGGGGTCTCCAGTTCCCGGGCTGCGCCCGCGTCGGGGCTCTCGTGAGGAGTCAAAGTCGTGGTCGCGGCGGTGTCGCGCGTGCACCCGCAGGGAGGACGACTCGGCGTCGTAGCCCGACGGCGCGTGGTCGTCGCGCACCCACTGCCACCGGTCCATAGCCCCTCGATTCGCTCACCACCAGTGTGGGGCGCCGCGACGTGACGGCGCGGCGACGCGCGTACCGACTCGGTGACCGCGCCGTAGCGACTTGGGTCAGCCCAACTTCTCTCGCTCGCGAGCGGCCCGCGCCATCTCACGGTCGGCGTCGCGGCGTGCGAGGGCCTGACGACGGTCCTGGAGCTTGCGGCCCTTGGCGAGTCCGATCTCGATCTTCGCGCGGCCCTCGTGAAAGTAGAGCTTGAGGGGGATCAGGGTGAGCGGCTGGGTGGTGGTCTGACCCTTGAGGCGCTCGATCTGATGGCGGTGGGCGAGGAGCTTTCGCTTGCGGTCGGGGTCGTGGCTGCCGAAGCCGACGGCGTAGGTCCAAGGCGGTATGTGGGTCGAGTAGAGCCAGAGCTCGCCGTCGTCGACGCGTACGAAGCCGTCGCCCAGCTGCGCGGTGCCCTGGCGCAGCGACTTGACCTCGGAGCCGCCGAGCACGACCCCGCACTCGAGCGTCTCGAGGATCTCGTAGTCGTGTCGCGCGCGCCGATTGGTGGCGACCACTCGGTCGCCACCCTCCGCGCGCTTGGCCGCGCGTTGCTCCTGGATTTTTTTGGCCCTCGCCACGGGGGCCAGCGTACGGCGCCGCCCCGGTGGTCGTAGCCGCGTCACTAGGGTGAGCGCGTGCTGACGCTGACCGACGAGCAGCGTGACGCGATCGTCGCGACGTGCGTGCGCGCCCTGCCCGACGAAGGCTGCGGCCTGTTGGTGGGCGACCCCGAAGGGGTCGTGAGCGACGTCGTCGCGAGCCCCAACGTCGCGCGCTCGGCTCGGCTCTACGAGGTCGACAGTCGAGTGCTCCTCGCGGCCCACCGCCGCGCCGAGTCCGAGGGTCGTGCGGTCATCGGCGTCTTTCACTCGCACACCCACAGCGCGGCCGAGCCCAGCCCGACCGACGTCGATCAGGCCCCGGACCCGTCCTGGCACTACGTGCTCGTCTCGCTGCGTGACCTTCCGACGGTCGTGCGCAGCTTTCGCATCGAGGCGTCGGCGGTCGAGGAGGAGGAGATCCGGCGGGTCTAGGGACACCGCGGGCGCACTCGCGACACGGTGGCCGGCGCGTCCATTAAATTTGACCCAACAGGTCAGGTATTACGTCCAACCGAGGAGAACCCGTGGCGGCCACCGTCCGCATCCCCACCGTGCTGCGACCCGCCATGGGCGGACGCAGCTCGATCGACACTGAGGGCTCCACGGTGGGCGAGGTGCTCGCGGGCCTGAGCGACGCCTTCCCCGAGGTCACCGGACAGCTCTTTGACGACGCCGGGGGGCTGCACCGATTCCTCAACGTTTACGTCAACGACGACGACGTGCGCTACCTCGGCGGCCTCGGGGCACCGGTCGGCGACGGCGACGAGGTCACCCTGTTGCCGGCGGTCGCCGGGGGAGCCGCGTGACGCGCGTCGCGTCGGTGCTCGAGCTGATCGGGCGAACGCCCGTCGTCGACGTCAGCGCGCTCTCGCCGAACCCCAACGTCGTCATCGTCGCCAAACTCGAAGGCACCAATCCGGCCGGTTCGGTCAAGGACCGCGTGGCGTTGGCGATGGTGGAGTCCGCGGAGCGAGAGGGACGCCTCGTTCCCGGCGCACCCGACCAGACGCTGATCGAGCCCTCGTCGGGCAACACGGGCATCGCGCTCGCGATGATCAGTCGGCTGCGCGGCTACCACCTCAAGGTCGTGTTGCCGACCAACGTGTCGGCCGAGCGTCGCGACCTGCTCACGGTCTTCGGCGCCGAGATCATCGACTCGCCCGGTTCGGAGGGCTCCAACGGCGCGGTTCGTCTGGCTCGCCGCCTCGCGGATGAGAACCCCGAATGGGTCTTCCTCTATCAGTACGCCAACCCGGCGAACCCGCAGGCCCACTACGCGTCCACCGGTCCGGAGATCCTCGCCGACGTTCCGGAGGTGACCCACTTCGTGGCCGGCCTGGGTACGTCCGGGACCCTGCTCGGCGTCGGACGATTCCTCAAGGAGAACCGCCCCGGCGTCCAGGTCTGGGCCATCGAGCCGCCCAGCGGGGAGATGGTGGACGGGTTGCGCAACATCGATGACGGCTACGTCCCGCCGATCTTTATCGAGAACCAGGGCGTGGACCTGCTCGATCGTCGGATGGTCGTGCGTCCCCGCGAGTCGATCGAGTGGACGCGTCGCCTCGCGGGGCTCGGGCTCTTCGTCGGGCTCTCCTCGGGCGCGGCGATGGCCGGCGCGGTGCGGTGCGCGTCGATGATTCCCGACGGTGAACGCGCGACGATCGTCACGGTCTTCGCCGACGACGGGTGGACGTACCTGTCGACGCGCGCGTGGAGCGACGACGTCGACGTCGTCGTCGAACGGGCCAAGCAGATCATCTACTTCTAGCGGGGCGACCCGCTACCGTGGGCGCCGTGAGTGCGACGCCGACCACGCGCGCCGACGGACGTCGCGCCGACGAGGCCCGGCCGCTGGCCTTCGAGCGTGACTTCACGGAGATGGCCGACGGCTCGGCGCTCGTCACGGTCGGTCGTACGCGCGTGTTGTGCACCGCGTCGGTCGACACCGACCCACCGCGCTGGCTGCGCGGGTCGGGGCGCGGGTGGGTGAGCGCGGAGTACTCCATGCTGCCCGGCTCCTCGCCCGAGCGCGTCGGTCGCGAGGCGGCGCGCGGGCGCCAGTCGGGCCGGACCCACGAGATCCAGCGGCTCATCGGGCGCAGCCTGCGCGCGGTGACGCGACTCGAGCTCCTCGCCGACCTGTCGGTGACCGTGGACTGCGACGTGCTCCAGGCCGACGGTGGCACGCGCACCGCGTCCATCTGTGGAGGATTCATCGCGTTGCACGACGCCGTGTCGCGTCTCGTGTCGTCGGGTCGAATCGCGGAGCACGCCGTTGTCGACGTGGTGGGGGCGATCTCCGTCGGAGTCGTCGACGGCGTCGCGCTCCTGGACCTTCCCTACGAGGAGGACTCGCGCGCGGAGACCGATATGAACGTGGTGATGACGGGCGATGGCCGCTTCGTCGAGGTCCAGGGAACCGCCGAGGGCCACGCCTTCACCCGGGACCAGCTCGACGAGCTCCTGGACCTCGCCGCGGGCGGGATTGAGCGAATTCACGCGGCTCAGCGTGAGCTCCTCGCCGACGCCCCCGCGCCGCGCTCGCGGTGATCGACTTCGTCCTCGCAACGGCCAACCCCGACAAGGCCGCGGAGATTGCCGCGGTGTTGGAGGCTCGCGGGCTGCGGGTGATGGCGCGACCCACCTCGGTCGCCGAGGTTGACGAGACGGAGCAGACCCTCGAGGGCAACGCCCGGCTCAAGGCCTCCGCGCTGTGCGCGGCAACGGGTGTCGCGGCGATCGCCGACGACACGGGCCTCTTCGTCGCCGCGCTCGACGGCGAACCCGGGGTTCACAGCGCGCGCTACGCGGGCCAACGAGCAACCTACGCCGACAACGTGGCCCGACTCCTTCGTGAGCTCGCGGCGACCCCCGAGGGCGAGCGTCGCGCCACCTTTCGAACGGTGATCTGCGTTGTCTATCCCGACGGCCACGAACTGGTCGTGGTCGGTGAGCTGGCGGGGTTCATCCTCGCCTCGCCGCGCGGGACGGGGGGGTTCGGCTACGACCCGGTCTTCGAGGCCGACGAGACCCCGGGGCGTTCGCTCGCCGAGCTGAGCGCCGCCGAGAAGAACGCTCTCTCGCACCGCGCTCGAGCGCTCACGGCCCTCGCCGACGAACTCGGCGCCACGCGTCGTTCACCCGACGTTCACCCGTAGGGTGGGGTCGTGGCGACGCGAGAGCTCCCGATGTTCCCGCTGTCGATGGTGGTCTTCCCCCACCAAGTCGTGGGTCTGTGCGTGTTCGAGCCGCGTTTCCAGTCGATGCTGTCGGACGTCGCGGTGACCCAAGTGTTCGGCACCTGCCTCATCGAGCGGGGCAGCGAGGTTGGCGGCGGCGACACGCGCACCGGCGTCGGGACCACGGTGCGAATCCTGGCGTCCCAGCAGCTCGAGGACGGCAAGACCCTGATGATGGTCGAGGGGAC
>JBOGFU010000252.1:0-2601 GCA_050743545.1 Acidimicrobiales bacterium
GGCGACCACCGCGCCGGCAGCGGCGCCACGAACAAGCGACCTAATGGTGATGTCCAACCCCCGTGCGACGTCTCGGTCCTTACTATCACGCGCGCGGGCTCACGACGAGTCACCCGCGCCCAGCGTCGCGGGGACCACACGCCATACACTTCCAGCGGGTCGGCTCGGGAGGCTCGGTGATGCGAAGGCCGCTGTTGGTCGCCGCGGCGTTGACCGCGGCGTTGGCGCTGTCGGCGTGCTCGACGTCCTCGGCTCCCCCGTCGACGACCGTGGCCGTTCGCAGCGTCACCGTCACCGCGGCGGTGCGCCACGCGCTCGTCGTCGCGGGCGCGTCGTCGCATTCGCTGCCGACGAGCGACTTCGTGGGCCTCGCCGCGGGTACGACCTACTACGCGTTCGACGCGACGACCGACACGTACTACGCGGCGGCGCGACTCGATCCGAGCCCACACTCGCTTCCCGCCCAGGTCGCCACCCAGGACGACGGCGCCTACGACCTCTTCACGCGCGCCGAGGGTGGTGCTTGGACGGTCTACAACGACGGTCTGGGCGCGGCGCACGACTCCGTCTGTCCCCTCGCTCTCCCGGCCAAGGTGCTCGCCGTGTGGGGCTGGGCGCCGGGGAGCTGCTACCCGCCGCAGTCGTGAGAGGGATCGCCGGGGCCTCTCAAACGGTCGCGGGTCGCCGCCGCTTGGGAGAGGACGAATGATCTCACGACTCGTACGCGCGGCGGCCGCCGTCGCCTTCGTGGGTGCCGGGCTCGTCGTCGCGACGACCGCCACGCCGAGCGTTGCCTCGGGCGCCTCAAAGAGCGGGTGCGGGACCACCCCCGGCGTGGGCTCGTCCACGCTGGCCCTCACGATCAACGGCCACGTGAGGACGGTGATCGTCCACGTGCCGTCGACGTACCGCTCGAGCACCCCCGCGGCGCTGGTGCTCAACATGCACGGCACCGGGGCCACCGCACTCGACCAAGACGTATTTTCCGGCATGAACCTCACGGCCGACGCCGACGGATTCCTGGTGGCCTACCCCCAGGCCCTGGTCACCTACGCCGAGGGCTACGCCTGGAACGTGCCGGGCGAGCCGCTCTTCGGGGGGACCCCGGTGCCCACGGGGTCGGCCAATGACGTCTCCTTCCTGGTCGCCTTGGTCCGCGGGCTCGAGGCGCGCTACTGCGTCAACCGCGACGAGGTCTACGCGACCGGCTTCTCGGGCGGGGCGCGCATGGCGAGCCAGCTCGCGTGTGACGCGTCCAGGACATTCGCCGCCATCGCCGCGGTGTCGGGGCTGCGTCGGCCGACCCCGTGCCCGACGACTCGCGCGGTCCCCGTCATCGCCTTTCACGGCCTAGCCGACCACGTCGACCCCTACGCCGGCCACGGCCAGGGCTACTGGACCTATTCGGTGCCGACCGCGCTGAAGGACTGGGCGCACCAGGACGGGTGCGGCCCGCACGCCACGGTGACCACCCACGCGGCCTACACCTTCACGCAGTACGCCCACTGCGCGGCGGGGTCCAGCGTCGAGCTGTACTCGATCGACTCGGAGGGACACGAGTGGCCCGGGGGTCCGACGATGCCCTTATCGATTACTCAGAGCCTCGGACCCCAGTCCGACGCGCTCTCCGCGGACAGCCTGATGTGGTCCTTCTTCACATCTCATCGCCTCTGACGGCTAGCGACCCCGGCCGAGGTCGAGCTCGAGGTCGCGCGTGCGTCCCCGCCATCGATCGAGGTCATCGCGTGCCAAGGGGCGCGGCCCGCGCTGACGAACGAGGGCGGTCATCCGCGCCGCCGGGACACCGAGTGTCTCGCCGCGGAACCCCCGCGCGTCGCGCAGCCCCGGGTAGAGGGAGTCGATCGACTCGGCGACGTCGCGCGCTCGTTGGCCGTACGTTGTCGCGTCAGCCCACGCGGTGACGAGGTCGCGACGAGCGACGGAGACCCGCCCCTCGAGTGACGCCGCGAAGGCGTGCTCGCTCAACCGATCGTCGCGCGCGGGGGGCGTGACCGCGCCGCGCTCGTCGAGTCGTTGGAGGTCCTGAGCCCAGGCCCCGGTGGCGTCGACCCGGGTCCAGGTGAGCTTGCCTCCCCTGTCGTCGTGGTGACCGCCCCACAGTGCGCGATAGCCCTCGTCGACCCCCGCGACGTGCTCGACGCCGCTGAAGCCCCTCCAGGGCCTCCACGGCGTGCGCTCAGCCACCCCGGCGCGTAGCGACGCCCGGTAGAGGGCGTCCGCGCTGCGCGCGTGCGCGAAGAGCGACCGCGAGTCGAGAACGCCCGACGCGCCGAGTGGGCGCGCGCCGACGAGCACGTGGTCGTGCAGGTGCGGCTCGCCGTGCCGATTGACGCCATGGGTGAACGCGGTCGCCGCACCCCAGCGCCCGGGCCACTCACGTTGCTCTCCCCCACGTCGGTCGCGAACGGTGACGGCGCGCTCCTCGAGGTAGTCAAGCGCGGCCCCCACCGATGAGCGATGCGCGTCGATCACACCCGGCGCCGACCGGGGGTCCAACGCGATGAGTATGGACACCGGCCGGGGCGCGGCGAAGACGATGTCGTAGCCCACCACGGACGCTCGCGCGCTCGTCGTCAGGAC
>JBOGFU010000253.1:0-2616 GCA_050743545.1 Acidimicrobiales bacterium
GGTCCAACGACGCGCCGACGAGCCAGTCCGACGGTCGCACACTCGTCGCGCGAAAGACCTGGTAGCCCGGCTCCGTCGAGACGAGGCGCCAACGAGGCGTCGACAGCGCGACTTCGAAGGGACTGTCGAGCTGGTAGCGCTCGGGTGCGGCGCCACCCGTCGTCACGACCACGTCGTGCAGGGTGAGACCCGATGGTGCGCTGACTTCGATCCCGCCCGCGGACCGGCCGCGAAAGTCGATGAGCATCTCAGGAGCGCCGGCGACCTCGTGCGTCGCGACCACCGTCCCGGTCGCCGAGAGCAGACTCACGCGCAACGCCCCGGCGGCAACGGGTGTGGC
Source organism: Acidimicrobiales bacterium (assembly GCA_050743545.1). Lineage (GTDB taxonomy): Bacteria > Actinomycetota > Acidimicrobiia > Acidimicrobiales > RAAP-2 > RAAP-2. The sequence goes on from JBOGFU010000253.1 coordinate 341, forward strand.
CCCGCCCGATATCAACGTGACCTGAGCGACGGAGAAGACCTGGCCGAAGTAGCGGCGAGTCGAGTCGGCAAGTCGAGGGGTCACACACCACGACGGTCCGACCACCTTCGCCCCGGGCGCCATTACGAGCTGACCGGCCGCGACGGCGACGCTGGCCAGTCGCAGCTGGTTGAACGTGCCGTGGACGATCGCGCAGGGGTTGAGGGTCGTCTGGGGGTGGGTGCCCGTCGCGTGGTCGTAGCGGGTCGCGAGCAGCGACCCGTAGCCCTGGACGCTGGGCAGGCGCGTGAACGCGTTCATGTTGGACTCGCCCAGGCGCTGGAAGGCCCTCCCGTTCATCCCGCGCAGGTCGACGAGCGCGGTGCGCCCGGTGGTGCCGAGCACCGCCGCGGCGACCGAGGGCGAGGCCTCGATCGTGTCGCCGCCCACCAGCCCGGTCGAGCAGAAGATAAGGAAGACCACGAGGTCGGCAACGATGAGCCCGGTGAGCCACCTCATCGCGCGACGCAGCGCTCCCTGGCGCAGCACGACCACGATGACCGCCACGGCGAGCGCGACGTGGATGAGCAGGGTGCCCGCGGCGTGGTGGACGTCGCCCGCGACTGCGGCCTTGGCGCCGAGGAAGGTGACGATCGGCACGCCGTCGACGAGCAGCGCGAGGCTCAGCGCCGCGACGAAGAACGCCGGCCACAGCGTGAACCAGCGACGCCACCGCGTAAGCCCGGCCTCGTCAAACGCGCGGGCCTCGACGCGGTCGAGCCACCACGCGAGCAGCACCGCGCCGGCCAGGTCGACGAGGATCACGTTGCGGCTCTGCAGGCGCGCGGAACCAAAGAGCGGGATGAGGCGAAAGAGGTGACCGAGGGGCGTGAAGTTGCCCCACGTCGCGGCAACGCCGACCACGCCCACCACCGCGAAGAGCGTGAAGTCGCGGCACTGGCCGACCCAGCCGCGTCGCGTGAGTCGGGTGACGAACGCGGCGACGCCGACGAGCGCGACGAGCCCCACGTAGCCCGTGACCTCGGGCAGGTTGTAGCCGACGTAGTACTTGGGCTGGCCGGCGAACCCGTTGCCGCCCAGCAGGTCCTGGACGAAGAGCATCGGCGTCCAGCGCAGCGCGAGCGAGCCCGACCCGAAGAACCAGTAGCTGATCGTCGAGCGCTGCGACAGGCCGATGAACGACCACCCCGGCAGGAGCTGGACCAGCGCGAGGCCGACCCCCCAGGCCACGCCCAGCCCGAGGGTGAGCGCGTAGGCGACGCGCGCGCGCCAGGTCGCGAGGCGGTACGTGCTCGAGAGCACGAGGATCGCCAGGGGCGCGACGATGGTGACCAGCTCCATCTCCGCGATCGCGCGCGGCTCGCCCGACAGCCCGACGAGCCCCCAGATCGCGGCGAAGCCCACGAGCGGCGTGGCGCACGCGCGTAGGACTCCCCCGGACGCCTCGGCGACCTGGAGTCGCCGGCTGAGCCCGGTCATCACGACGAGCGCCCACGGCAGGAGCGAGTAGCCCTGGACCACGCCGAGGTGGACGATCTGGCCCATCATCGCCCCGGCGTAGGCGTAGCTCAGCGCGCCCAGCAGCGACGCGCGCACGGCGAGGCCGTGACGCCGGCACAACACGTAGAGCCCGACGCCCGCGCCCACGTAGACGACGAGCAGGTTGAGCACCCACGCGCAGACCGGCCAGAGCACGACGAAGAGCAGGGTCGTGGGATAGAGAGCGCCGGCGTTGAGCCCGCCCAGCAGCGGGGTGCCCGAGTCGGTGTAGGGGTTGAGCAGGGGCAGGTGCCCGCCCAAGATCTGGCGCCCCGCGAGCGCGCGCAGCGGGAAGTTCTGGATCAGGTTGTCGGCGACGATCGCCGGGTGCCCGGCGAGCGCGGGCAGCGTGAAGAGCACGACCGGCACGCCAACCAGGACGAGCAGGGCTCGCCGGTCGGCCCGCCCCACGCCCCGCCACCACCGAATCGGTGTGGCGGGGGTCGGGGTCATCGGGTCAACGCTACGAAGTCGTGGGTGTCCGGCGCCACCAGCGCCGCGTCGTGGCTAGCGCCGACGCGGGCGCGGGGCGCGCCGAGAGCTCGAGTCGTCGGCGAGCGCCGGGCCACCGGGGCCTAGGTCGCCGATCTCCTCGGCGAGCTCGGCCTCGAAGGCGGCTTCGAACGCCGACGACGGCGCCGACGCGCGCGGCGCGTGGTCGCGCTCACGCCCGCCGCGCCCGCCACGGTCGTCACGCCCGCCCCGGTCCTCGCGCGGCCCGCGGTCCTCGCGGGGTC
>JBOGFU010000254.1:0-2615 GCA_050743545.1 Acidimicrobiales bacterium
CGTTTGACGCCGCCGCGGTGGCCGTGCTCGAAGACATGGCCGCGGAGATGGGTTACGGGCTCCAACGCCTGCGCGATCGTCAGCGCCTGGTCGAGTCACTAAGGGAGCAGAAGCTCCTGTCGCGAGCGATCGAGCAGGCGGACGAGTCCGTGCTGGTGCTCGACCCGACGTTCAACATCCTCTACGCCAATCCGTCGACCCTTCGCACGAGCGGCTACACCCACGAAGAGGTCATCGGACAACAGCCCTCGATGTTCGGGGCGGGGCTCGCCAGCCAGGAGTTCTTAGAGGGGATATGGACGACCCTGTCGCGGGGCACGGCGTGGCGTGGGACGTTCCTCAATCGTCGCAAGACCGGCGAGCTCTACGAAGAGGACACGACGATCTCACCGATCCACGACGACGACGGCCACCTGATCGCGTTCGTCGAGGTCAAGAGCGACCTCTCCACGGAACAGCAGCTCCAGAAGAACCTGACCCAGACGCTGAGCGACCAGAGCTCATTCGTCTCGATCATGAGGTCCCTTCGCGCAGCCAACACCGTCCACGCGACGGCGTACGTCTTCACCGAGGCGGCCCTCCAGCTGCCCGACGTCGACCTCGCCGCCGTCATGCTCATCGTCGACAACGACCACTTCCTACCCCTGTCGGTGAGTGGGAGCGACGTCTTCGGCCTCGACGGTGACCTCGTTCTCCCCCTGGCCGATCCCCAAGTCATCATTGCGCTGGAGAAGGGTCCCGTGGCAACCAACATGGACCCGGACTCCTGGCTGCGGAATCCTGAAGTCAGGGACCACCTGGCCGCCGAGGGCTTTCTGCGCCTGGTCCTCGCGCCGATTCGCTGGGAGGGGTCACTCATCGGCGTGCTGGCGATCGGCACCAAGGACCCGGTCGCGGCCGCGGAGCTCTCGACTCGACTCACCTACTTCGAAGAGATCGCGTCGTACGCGGGGACCCTCATCGGGGCCCAGGCCCAGACCTACGAGCGCCGCTCCGAGGTTCGCGCCAATATCCAGTCGGTAATCGACCTCGAGCAGTTCCACCCGGTGTTCCAACCGATCGTCGACCTCAAGAGCGGCTCGACCGTGGGGTTCGAGGCCCTGACGCGCTTCGACGACGGGGCTCGGCCCGACGAACGGGTCATCGAGGCGCACTCGGTCGGCCTCGGACCCACGCTCGAGCTCGCGCTCGCCGCCGTGGCGCTGCGCGACGTCCCCCGGCTTCCCGACGACGCGTACGTGTCCATCAACTTCTCGCCGTCCACCCTCCTCGAAGGTCGGGTCGCCGAGCTCGTCGCGACCTCGACGCGTCCGGTTGTGATCGAGATCACCGAGCACGCCCCGATCGACAACTACGCGGCCGTGCGACGGGCGATGGTCGACCTCGTCGGGTGCCGCCTCGCCGTCGACGACGCCGGAGCCGGGTACACGAGCCTCACCCACATCCTCGAGTTGCACCCCGACATCGTCAAGCTCGACATCTCCATGGTTCGAGACGTGGACACCAGCGCGGCCAAGGAGGCGATGGTCGCGGGGATGTGCCACTTCGCGAGCCAAAGCGGAACCGTGCTCATCGCCGAGGGCGTGGAGACCGCGGGCGAGGCGGCCACCCTCAGTCGACTTGGCGTTGCGCTCGCCGAGTACTCACTGTTGGGTCAGGGTTACTTCTTCGGCCGCCCCGAGCCGCTCGACTGACGTCCCTTGAGGTTGAGCCACCCCACCCCTCCACTCACGTCACGCGGGACGTTCACCGATCGCTCGTCCCGCCGAGAGGGGGGACGTGGCCCGGGTCCGCCGTAGCCCCTCCGACGAACGGCGCCGGGACCGACGCGCGGGGGGTCGACGGGCACCCGACGTCGTCTCCAACCCAGATCCGACCCCCGTGACCGCCGCCGTCGACATCGACGACCTCCTCGACCCGGTGGTCGTGCTCGCGCCCGTGCACGGACGCGGGGGTCGGATCGAGGATTTCACCGTCGTCGCGGCCAATCGGGCCATCGCGCGCTTCGTGTCGGCCGACCCCGTGGTCGGCCTGCGGCTTAGAGCCGCGTTTCCCCGATTCGCCAGCACCGCCATCTTCTCGGCGCTCGTCGCCACCGTCGAGTCTGGTGAGCCCCTGGTCCTCGACGACGTCGCCTATCCCAACGACGAGGTCGAGGGCGAGTCACGGTGCGACGTGCGGGCGGTCGCCACCCCCCGCGGCCTCGTCGCCACCTGGCGAGACGTGACCCGCGAGCACGACGTGGACGCTCACTTCCGCTTGCTCGCCGAGCACTCGTCGGACATCGTCATGCACACCGATCTGGACTGGACGCTCCTGTGGGTGTCGCCGTCGATCACGTCGGCGTTGGGGTGGCGGCCCGACGAGCTCGAGGGCACCAACCTCAGCGACGTCGTGCACCCCGATGACGTGGCGTCGCGCGAGGAGCGGCTCACCTTCCTCGCGGCCCACGGTTCGGGGGTCTTCGAGAACCGCATTCGTACCGCCGACGGCTCGTATCACACGTTCTCCGTCGCGATTCACGACGTCACCAACGACGCCGGCGTGGTCACCTCGCGGATCTCTAACCTGCGCAACATCGACGACGAAGTAGCCACCCGCGAGGCCCTCGCCGA
>JBOGFU010000255.1:0-3112 GCA_050743545.1 Acidimicrobiales bacterium
CCTACCTGCTGATGGGCACCGAGCCCCGCGAGGAGCTCAAGGCCAAGCAGTTGGAGAAGGTCATCTACTTCGCCGCCCACATGGTGACCTTCGTCGACGTCGACAAGCGCCACGGTGACCTGGCCGAGCTGCGCCAGGGCCTCGGCGAGGAGATTGAGGAGATCGCCGACCGCGAGGTCAAGGCGATCGACGCCAAGCTAAAGGACATCGAGGCTCGCGCGGAGAAGCTCGAGGCCGACGGCGCCAAGGAGTCCGAGCTGCGCGCGCTCCAGCGCGGGACCGAAAAGGAGCTCGACGCGGTGCGTCAGCGCTTCTCGGAGGAGCGCGATATGGCGCGCCAGGCCTTCGACACCTTCGAGGCCCTCCACAGCCGCCAGATCATCGAGGACGAGGTCCTCTACCGCGAGATGGAGTTCCGCTACGGCGACTACTTCCGTGGGGGCATGGGCGCCGACGCGATCATGCAGCTCATCGACCTGATGGACCTCGACGACGAAGAGCGCGTGATGCGCGAGATGATCGACGCCAAGGACGGCCGCAAGCCGCTCTCCGCCCAGCGCCACGCCAAGTTCCTGAAGCGCCTGGCGATCGTCCAGTCGTTCAATCGTCGCGACGACGGCGGGCGGCGCCTCAACGACCCGCGCGCGATGATCCTCGAGGCGGTGCCGGTGATCCCGCCGGACCTGCGCCCGATGGTCCAGCTCGACGGTGGGCGCTTCGCGACGAGCGACCTCAACGACCTCTACCGACGCGTGATCAACCGCAACAACCGCCTGAAGCGACTCCTCGACCTCGGCGCGCCCGACATCATCGTCAACAACGAGAAGCGGATGCTCCAAGAGGCCGTCGACGCGCTCTTTGACAACGGCCGTCGCGGGCGCCCGGTCGCCGGCCAGAGCGGCCGGCCCCTCAAAAGCCTCTCGGACATGCTCAAGGGCAAGCAGGGGCGCTTCCGCCAGAACCTGCTCGGCAAGCGCGTCGACTACTCGGGCCGCTCGGTCATCGTGGTCGGCCCCCAGCTCAAGCTCCACCAGTGCGGGCTGCCCAAGATGATGGCGCTCGAGCTGTTCAAGCCCTTCGTGATGAAGCGCCTCATCGAGACCCAGGTCGCCCAGAACATCAAGTCGGCCAAGCGCATGGTCGAGCGGCGCAAGGCCGTGGTCTGGGACGTGCTGGAAGAGGTCATCCGCGAGCACCCCGTGCTGCTCAACCGCGCGCCGACCCTGCACCGGCTCGGGATCCAGGCCTTCGAGCCGGTGCTCGTCGACGGCAAGGCGATCCAGATCCACCCGCTGGTGTGCAAGGCCTTCAACGCCGACTTCGACGGCGACCAGATGGCGGTGCACGTGCCCCTGTCGGCCGAGGCCCAGGCCGAGGCGCGGATCTTGATGCTCTCGACCAACAACATCTTCACCCCGGCGACCGGCCGGCCGATCACCGAGCCCTCCCAGGACATGGTCTTCGGCGCGTACTACCTGACCCTGCCGGCCGACCACGAGGTCGAGCACCCGCGGGTCTTTCGCCACGTCTACGAGCTCGAGCGCGCGCTGGGCATCGGCGCGGTCGAGCTGCGCACGCCGATCGAGATCCGCCCCCCCGAGGGCAGCTCGCTCGACACGCGCTTGGAGGACGCCGGCGTGGAGGCCAACGGGTCGGGCCGCACCCTCGTGACGACCCCCGGCCGGGTGCTCTTTAACGAGGCGCTGCCCTTCGGCTTCCGCTATGTCAACGAGCTCATAGGCAAGAACGCGACCCCGATCGGCACGATCGTCGAGGAGATCTCGGGCGGCTACAGCCGCGTCGAGGTCGCCGAGTCGCTCGACGCGATCAAGTCGCTGGGGTTCCGCTTCGCGACCCAGAGCGGGCTGACGATCTCGATCGACGACGTCGTCACGACCCCGGAGAAGGGCGCGATCCTCAACAAGTACGAGGAGCAGGCGGCCAAGGTCGAGACCAACTACCGGCGCGGGGTGATCGTCGACGACGAGCGCCGCCAGCAGGAGATCGAGATCTGGACCAACGCCAACAAGGAGGTCGGTGACGCCACCGACCGCGCGATGAACTCGACGTTCGACAACCCGATCCGGATGATGGTCGACTCGGGCGCGCGCGGAAACTCCCAGCAGATCCGCCAGATCGCGGCGATGAAGGGGCTGGTCTCGAACCCGCGCGGCGAGATGATCCCGCGCCCGATCAAGTCCTCGTTCCGCGAGGGCCTGTCGGTGCTCGAGTACTTCATCTCGACCCACGGCACGCGCAAGGGCCTCGGCGACACCGCGCTGCGCACCGCGGACTCGGGCTACCTGACGCGTCGCCTGGTCGACGTGGCCCAGGAGCTCATCGTCAAGGAGTTCGACTGCGGGACCAACCGCGGCATGTGGATCGAGCACGTCGCCCCCGACACCCGGGCCCAGCGCGCGCACCTCGAGACCAAGCTGTGGGGCCGCGTGGTCGCCGAGGACGTCACGCTGTCGGACGGGTCGGTCATCGCGACGGGCACGATGCTCCTCGCCGACGACGTCGAGCGCCTGCGCGAGGACCGTCAGGTGAATCGCGTGCGCGTGCGCACGACGCTGACCTGCGACGCGGTCCAGGGCGTGTGCGCGGCGTGCTACGGGCTGTCGCTCGCCACCCACCAGCTCGTCGAGCTCGGCGAGGCCGTCGGCGTCATCGCCGCGCAGTCGATCGGCGAGCCGGGCACCCAGCTCACGATGCGGACCTTCCACTCCGGTGGCGTGACCGAGAGCGACATCACCCACGGCCTGCCGCGCGTGGTCGAGCTCTTCGAGGCGCGTACCCCCAAGGGCGCGGCCAAGGTCGCCGAGTACACCGGCGTCGCCAAGGTCGAGCTCGTCGGGCGCGAGCGCAAGGTCACCGTGGTCTCCAACGACGGCGAGGTCCAGGAGGAGTCGATCTCGATCGCGCGCCACCTGCTCATCGAGGACGGCGCCGAGATCGAGGTCGGCACGCCGCTGCACGACGGCCCCCTCGACCCCAAGCTCATGATGAAGTTCCGCGGCACGCGCGAAACCCAGCAGTACCTCGTCGAAGAGGTCCAGAACGTCTACCGCGACCAGGGCGTGTCGATCCACGACAAGCACATCGAGGTGAT
>JBOGFU010000256.1:0-3281 GCA_050743545.1 Acidimicrobiales bacterium
GCCCACCGCGGCCAAGCGCGCCGACGTGCCCTACTTCCTCGTCGACCTCATCGACCCCGACCAGGAGATGACGGTCAAGGAGTTCCAGCGTCAGGCCCGCGCCGCGCGCGAGGCCGCGACCGCCGCGGGGCGGCCCTGCCTCTACGTGGGTGGCACGGGGCTCTACGCGCGCGCGGTGCTCGACGACCTGGAGATCCCCGGGCGCTTCCCCGAGGCCCGCGACGCGCTGGAGGCCGACGCGGCCAATGACCTCGCCGCCCTCTACGCGCGACTCGTCACCCTCGACCCCGTCGCCGCGGCGCGCATGGAGCCGACCAACGAGCGCCGGGTCGTGCGCGCGCTCGAAGTGACCCTCGGCTCGGGGCGGGCCTTCTCCAGCTACGGCGAGGGGCTCGGCGACTACGGAGCCGTCAACGTCCCCCAGGTCGGACTGCGCGTCGACCCCGCCGAGGTCGACCGGCGAATCGACGAGAGGTTTCACCGCTGGCTCGACGAGGGCCTGCTCGACGAGGTCCGCGCGCTCGCCGCGCGACCCGCGGGCCTCAGCCGCACCGCGCGCCAGGCCGTGGGATACCGCGAGCTGCTGCGGCACGTCGAGGACGGGGTGGCGCTCTCCGCGTGCGTCGCCGACGCGCTCAGCGCGAGCCGGCGCCTCGCGCGTCGCCAACGTCGGTGGTTCGCGCGCGACCCGCGCATCGAGTGGTTCGATGACGTCGGCGCCGCGCGCCGTCGCCTGGTCGCCGCGCTGAACGACGCGCGGCCCGAGGTGCGAGACTGACCCTGTGACGCAGCGACAACTGCAGAAGTGGCACGGCGCCGGCAACGACTTTCTGGTGGAGGTCGCGGGCCCTGACGCGCCGGGGTGGTGGACGCCCGAGCGCGCCGCCGCGGTCTGTGACCGCCACCGTGGCGTCGGCGCCGACGGCCTCATCGTCGCGGTGGTCGGCGAGGGTGTGGCGATGACCCTCTACAACGCCGACGGCGGAGCCGCGGAGATGTCGGGCAACGGCGTGCGCTGCCTCGCCGCGGCGCTGCGTCGAGCGACCGACGCGACGTGGGGGGAGGTCGACGTTATGACCCCGGCCGGGACCCGACGCGTTAGCCTGAGCCTCGACGGTCCGTCGGGCGACGGCTCGGTGGCGATGGGCGCCGTGACCTTCGCCGAGGCCCTCCAAGGGACCCTCGGCGTGGCGACGGTCGGAAACCCGCACGCGGTGGTCCTCGACGACGCGTCGTGGAGCACCACCCACCGCGAGGAGCTCGCGCGCGCGTTGAGCGAGCGACTCGGCGGCGCCAACGTCGAGTTCGTGACCGTGATCGACCGCGGACACCTCGACATGACCGTGATCGAGCGAGGGGTTGGCTGGACGCTGGCGTGCGGAACGGGCTCCGTGGCCGCCGCGGCGCTCACGCACCGAGCCGGGCTGACCGACGCCGACGTCACCGTGACCAACCCCGGTGGCGACCTGCGCGTCAGCCTCGCGGGCGGCGCGGCGACGCTCGCGGGGCCCGTGCGCTTCGTCGCCGACGTTGAGTGGGAGGCGCCGTGACCTACGTGCCGTCCACCCTCATCGATCGCACTATCCGCGAGCGGATCGTGCTCGTCGGGGTCCAGTTCCCCGGGGTAAGCCCCGAGGAGCTCGACCACCAGCTCGACGAGCTCGCGCTGCTCGTCGACACCGCGGGCGCCGACGTCGCCGCGCGCATCGTCCAGCGCCGCGACGCACCCGACCCCGCGACCTTTATCGGGTCGGGCAAGGTCGCCGAGCTGCGCGACGTCTGCCTCGCGGTCGACGCCGACACCGTCGTCTTCGAACACGCGCTCAGCCCCGCCCAGCAGAGAAACCTGGAAAAGATCCTCGGGCGCACGGCGATCGACCGCACCGCGGTGATCCTGGACATCTTTGCCCAGAACGCGCGAACCCCCGAGGGCCGCGCCCAGGTTGAGCTCGCGCTGCTCCAGTACCGCCTGCCGCGCCTGCGCCGCGCGGGCGGGTCGCTCTCCCAGCAGGCCGGTGGTATCGGCACGCGCGGGCCGGGCGAGACCCAGCTCGAAGTCGACCGGCGCCGCTTGGTCCAGCGCATCCACCACATCAAGCGCGAGCTCGTCCAGATCGATCGCACGCGCGACGTGCAGCGCCAGGGCCGCGACCGCGGGCGCCACCGCGAGGTGACCCTGGTCGGCTACACCAACTCGGGCAAGTCCTCGATGCTCAACGCGCTGACCCACGCCGACGTCGTCACCGAGGACCGCCTCTTCGCCACGCTCGACCCGCGCACCCGACAGCTCGCCCTCCCGGGGGGCGAGACGGTGCTGGTCACCGACACGGTCGGCTTCATCTCGAACCTGCCCCACGAGCTCGTCGAGGCCTTCATGTCGACCCTCAAGTCGGTCCAGCTGGCCGACCTGCTCGTGCACGTCGTGGACGGCGCGAGCGACCGCGCGGAAGAGCAGATCGCCGCGGTCCACTCCGTGCTCGCCGAGATCGGCGCCGACCACGTCCCCGAGCTCCTGGTCTTTAACAAGGACGACGTCGCGGGCTCGCGCGCGCGCGACCTCGCCAAGCGCTACCCGGGCAGCGTGTGGGTCTCCGCGCTCCACGGCGACAACCTGGGCGACGTCATCGCCGCGATCGGCGACCGCCTGCGCGCGGGCGACCGGATGGTGGTCCTGCGCCTGCCCCTCGACCGCGGCGACCTCATTGCCGCGGCGCATCGCGAGGGCGAGGTCGTCGCTAGCGAGGTCACCGACGACGCGGTGGTCGTGCGCGTCGTGCTCGACCCCGTGGGCGCGGCGCGCTTTTCTGAGTGGCGGGTCTCGGCGTGAGCTTCACGCCGCCGCCCTACCCCTACGAGCGCCTCGACCACGTGCGCGCCGTGGCCGGGCGCCACGACGGCGGGCCGATCGACTGCTCGATTGGGACCCCGTGCGACCCGCCGCCGGGCGTCGCGCTCGACGCGCTCGCGCGCGCGACCGGCGCCCGCGGCTACCCCTCGTCGGTGGGGTCGCCCGAGCTGCGAGACGCGTGCGCGGGGTGGCTCCAGCGCAGGTTCGGCGTCGACGTCGACCCGTCACACGTCGCGGCGTGCGTGGGCACCAAGGAGTTCGTCGCGAGCCTGCCCGGCTACCTGCGCCTTCGCGACCCCACGCGCGACACCGTTCTCTTCCCGGCGGTCAGCTACCCCACCTACGCGATGGGCGCGACCCTGGCCGGCTGCCGGGCCGTCTCGTACCGCGCGCTGGAGGACGTCTCCGCCGCCGACGCCGCCCGGGCCCTGTG
>JBOGFU010000257.1:0-23098 GCA_050743545.1 Acidimicrobiales bacterium
GGCTGACGGTGGTCACGCGCGGGAACCACGACTGGGCGGTCGCCGCGGCCGCGCCGCCATCGAGCGAGCCCACGCTCAGCGAGTCCTCGACCCCGGTCACGACCAGCGCGCCGCGCACCACGTTGACGCGCACCCCGACATTGGCGCTGTTGACGATCGCCGACCCGATGTTGACGGCGACCTCCGCGTGGGCGCCGACGGGCAGGCCCTGGTAGGGCGCGGGTGCGACGAAGCCGTGGGCGGTGTACGCCGTGACGTTGACCACCGCCGGCGTCGCGGTCGGGTTGTAGAAGCTGAGCGTCGCGGTCGACCCCACCGTCGTGTCGAAGCCCGACCCGTACCACGACGTCACCGCGTCACTCGCGCAGGGAACCGCCGACGACATCGATCCCGCGACCTCGTCGGCGACGACCCCACCCCCGGCGACCACGACCGACACCCCGAAGAGGTGACCGGCGGCCAGCCGATCGGGCTCCACCGACACCGAGTCGTGGGCGGCGAGCGTGAGCGGCTCCTCGGCCAATCGGCCGGTGTCCGAGACAACGGTGACGTGGGCGTCACGCGTCGAGTCGGTGGTGTTGAGCAACACCACCGCGCCCTGGGTTGCGCCCGTGGCGTCGCTCAACCCCGTGCAGTACAGCGCGCTCGACTCGACCCCCGCCGGGTTAGCCAACGCGCCGGGCAGGCCCGTGGGGTTGACCGGTGACGAGAGCGACGACGTCACGGCCACGACGACGAGCCCGGCGACCAGGAGCGCGGCGAGCGCGCGGCTACGCACCGGGGTCCTTCGCGTGTCGCGCGCCCGCGGTCACGCCCACGAGGCGCTCGACGCGGCGCAGGCCGCGAAAGCCCAGCGCGGCGTAGAGCCACGCACACAGGGTCAGCCCGGCGAGGATCCCGTTGAAGGGGAAGCGGCTGACAACGAGCTCGCCCGGTGCGACACCCCCCGTTGGCGGCACCAGCCACGCGCCCAGCGCGTGGTCGCTCGACGTCGTCGAACGCGCGTCGCGGCCGCCGACGACGAGGCGGAACGCGCTCGCCGGGGCCACCGCGGCTTCGATGGACTCGCCCGTGGGCCACGACTCTCGGTCGCCCGGCCCCCCAGGCAGCGGCGTGGGCGACCCGGTCAAGGGCGCGGCGCTCACGAGGCCGTGAAACGACGAGTTGGAAAAGACTTCGACCGACGACGTCTCGAGCGTGAGCGAGAGGTCGGTCTGTCGCGCGAGGGCGGTGAGGAGGTCGGAGGGCACCGGCCGCTGCGGCACGCTCTGCACGCCCGCGACCTGGGGCGCGGAGGCGTTCATCACGACGATCGACGACACCCCCGCGGGGGCCAGGAGCTGTCCGAGGCGCACGGTATCGCCGTTGAGCGCGAGGCGCACCGCTTCGATGAGGCCATCGGCGGCCCCCGCGTCCGGGGTGGTAAAGAGCGACGCACCCGCGGGCAGGCCATCGGTCGACGTCGCCGCGGCGAGCCCCGGCGCGACCGACCAGCCCGCGAGCGGCGCGACCGCGGGATCGCCGAGCCAGAGGACCCGGTAGCCGATGCGCGCGGCGGGGCCAAGCGCGGAGAGCGACTCGGCGACGCTGGTCGTGGGCAGGTCGAAGCGCCCGCTGCCCACGCTCGCGAGGAACGGCCCGGCGGCCAACACGAGCACCGCGACCAGCACCCCCGCGGAGAGTTGGCGCCACCCGAAGCCCACCTGGTGCAGGTCGGACTCGAGCGCGGCGACGCCTAGGCCAATGAGCGCCGCGAGTGAGACCCCGTAGACGACGAGCATCACGTCGAGGTCGGGCGCGAAGGACCCCATCCAGTGACGCGCGTCGAGGGTGGTCACGATCAGGGTCATCGCGGCGAGGGTGGCCAGCTGGTGGGCGAGGCGCCGGCGCTCACCGCGGCAGATCAGCAGGGCGAGCACCGCCGCCGCGGGCAGGAGGTAGCCGAGCCACGTATCGGAGAACGAACCATCCACCCCGCGCACCAGCAGTGAGAACCCCGGCGTGCTCCACGGTCCGCGCGCCAAGCCGAATACCTCGAGCGCGCGCCGCCCCGCGACCGCGGTATCGAGGGTGAGGGGAGCCAGCAGCACCGCGACGCCGAGGACCACCCGAGCGAGCACCGCTGCGGGACGCCCCATCGGCTCGTCGGGGTCCCGCTCGATCGCGCGCGACAGCACGACCGAGAGCACCACGAGCACGACGACCACCAGCTCCGCGGGGGCCATCGCCACGACGAGCGCAGTGACGAGCACCGTGATCGTGCGCTGCCCCGCGGCGCTCGCGCGCCAGCCCCGATGCCCGAAGGGCACCGCGTCGCGGTAGGGGGCCGCGGGGAAGCCGGCCACGCCCAACAGGTCGAAGAGGCGGCGCACGATGAAGGGGGTGCCCGCGACGGCCGCGAGGACGTCGACGCGCCCCTGGGCGATCATGTTGACGCCCACGGGCAGGGCGAGGTACGCGACCGACGCGATCACCCGCGCTCGGTTGGAGACCCGCCCCTTGAGCAGACGCGCGATACCGATCGCGCCGGTGGGCGTCGCAAAGATGAGGGCGAGGCGCGGCAGCACTCCCATGCGACCCAGCACGAAGGTGCCCGCGACCCCCAGCACGCCGAAGCCCGGCGCGCCCGGCGCGCCGGTGCCGACCCCCGACGTTGTCCACGACGCGAAGAAGTGGCGCCACGTGGTCCACCACGAGTCGAGCGGGGAGAGCCGACCGATGAGGGGTAGGTGCATCGCGACGAGGTTGCGCGATCCGATGAGCCACAGCACGACGACGACGAGGATCGCCACGGCCTGGGAGCGAAAGCTCGTGAGAAAACGCGCCCCGCGGCGCGGCGACATCACCTCGGCCCCCGCGATGTCGTCGAACTCCTCGGCCTCGGAGAACGCCGCGCCGAAGCCCACGCCGACGTCGGCGAGCGAGTCGTCGGCGTCGTCGACCGGCGCTTCGGCCTCGGGCAGTATGCCGCGAGCGCGGTCCATCCCGTGGCGCACCAGGGTCACGACGAAGCGCTCGAGGCGCCGAGCACCTCCCGACTGCAGGCGGTGCAGGTCCACGTCGCTCAACACGCGGATGTCGCGCAGTCGACGTCGCCGCTCGACGACCAGGCGCCGGTGCGTGAGCAGCCATCTCCACGAGCCCACGATCGCCCCGGCGCGGTCGGTGTCGCGCCCGATCAGCGCGACCAGGAACTCCGTCGCGTCGAGCACCGCGAGCAGGGTGAGCGTCGTCAGTGTGTAGCGCCGACCCCACCCGGTGGCCACGACGAGGAGCTGGTGGCGACGCTGGAGGTCACGGCGACTCGCGCGGCGGGTGCCCACGGCGGTGACGGGGCGCTCCCCGGTAGCGACCGTCTCTCGGTGAGCGACGCGCGCCGAAGGAGCCACGACGATGCGCGCCCCGGCGACCTGGGCGCGCCAGCACAGGTCGAGGTCCTCACCCAGGATGCTCAGCAGCGGGTCGAATCCCCGCAGCGTCGCGAAGAGGTCGGAGCGCACGAGGGTGACCCCACCGGGGGCGACGAACACGTCGCGTTCGAGGTCCTGCTGTCCGTGGTCGATCTCGCCCGGCTCAACGCGCTCTTGGACCACGCCAAAGCGGTCGCAGGCCTGGCCCACGTGCAGCAGGATCATCTGGTCGTCGTAGCCCACGACCTTGGGCGTGACGACACCGGCGTTGGTGCGAAAGGCCGCCTCGACCATGAGGTGGACCGCGTCGTCATCGAGGCGGACGTCGTCGTGGCAGAAGAGGAAGAACGCCGATCCCTCAACCATGAGCGACGCCTCGTTGCACGCCGCGCCGAAGCCCCGATTCTCCTCGAGCACGCCGACGAACGCGTGGGGGGCGACCGCGGCGACCCGCCCGGCGACACCCTCGGCGTCGCCATTGGCGACGACGAGCAGGCTCAACTCGGGGTAGTCCTGGCGAGCGAGGGACGCCAGGGTCGCCTCGAGGCCCGGGCCGGGTCCGGTGGTGACGACGACGGCGACGACGGCCGGAGCACGAGATTCCATCAGCCCGACAAGGCTACTTTGGCCCTCTTCAGCCCCCGGGACCCCGTTCGGCGAGGGCGTCGACGACGTCACGCAGAGACTGATCGAGTGTGATCGTGGTCGTCCACCCGGTCGCGTTGCGCAGTTTGGTTGCGTCGCCGCGCAGCGCGGGGACCTCAACCGGCCGCACCAAGTCGGGGTCGACGACCACGCGCGAGCCCGGCGAGATCATCGCTATGAGTCGGTCGGCGACGTCGGCGATCGACACGTCGACGCCCGACGCGACGTGATACGTGGCGCCGATGTCGCCGAGCGTCGCGAGCAGTCGGTACGCGCGCACGACGTCGCGCACGTCGGTGAAGTCGCGTCGTGCGCTGAGGTCCCCCACCGCGATCTCACGGCGACCGGCCGCGCGCGCGGCGAAGAGTCGACTGGCCAGCGCGGGCACGACGAAGGTCGGGGCCTGTCCCGGTCCCACGTGATTGAAGGGACGCGCGACGATCACCCGCTGGCCGCCGCGCGCGGCCTCGCCCGCGAGGAGCTCCGCGTCGCGTTTGGACTGACCGTAGGGGCTGACCGGCGCCGTCGCGTGCCCCTCATCGAGCGGCAGGTCGTCCTCGGAGACGACCCCGAAGACGTCGGCGGAGCTCACCACGAGGAGGAGCGCGTCGGGGGCGCGGCGCGCCGCGGCGTCCAGGACGTGCCGAGTACCTCCGACGTTGACGCGCGCGACCTCCGCCGGCTCACGCCACGAGTCGCCGACGTGGCTGAGCGCGGCCAGGTGGTAGATCGCGTCGGGCCGCGCCGCGACTATCGCGTGGGCGACCGCGTCGGTGTCGCTGACGTCGACCTCTCGGTCGACGGCGCTGACCGTGTCGCCCTCGGCCTCGAGGTGCGCAACGAGGTGACGGCCGACGAAGCCGTTGGCTCCGGTGACGAGCGCCCGCACGACTCAGCGCACCGCGAGGTCGTAGGCGTCGCGGTGGCGGGCGAGCGACGCGGTCCACGTGAAGAGTTCGGCGCGCGAGCGTGCTCGCGCGCCCACCGACGCGCGATCGGCCCGCCGAGCGTCGCCGATGGCCCGCGCGAGGTCCGCGGCGTCACCGGCTTTCGCGAGGAACGCCGCTCCCCCGGCGACCTCCTCCATCACCGTGGCCGTCGTCGTCACCGTCGGCGCACCGCAGGCCAGCGCCTCGAGCACCGGCAGTCCAAAGCCCTCGCCGCGCGACGGG
This sequence comes from Acidimicrobiales bacterium, assembly GCA_050743545.1. GTDB lineage: Bacteria > Actinomycetota > Acidimicrobiia > Acidimicrobiales > RAAP-2 > RAAP-2. Next base: position 5,228 of record JBOGFU010000257.1, read on the forward strand.
TAGACGACGGCCTCGGCGGACCTCAACAGCGCGGGGAGCACCGCGTCGTCGACGAAGCCCAGTCGCCGAACCCGCGCGCGGACGGGGCTCTCGGCGAGTCGGCGACCGAGGCTGTCCGTCCCCCAACCGGCCTGGCCAGCGATCCACAGCTCGAGGCGGACGTCGTCGGACGCGAGCTCAGTAAACGCGTCGAGCAGGACGTCGAGTCCCTTGCGCGGCTCGAGCGTGCCGACGAACAGTAGAAACGGTGCCGACGGGGACATCCCCGCCGCGGCGAGGACCGTCGCGTCGTCGTCGCCGGCGAGCGCGAAGCGATCGAGGTCGACCCCGTGGGGTGCGACGATGACCGGCGCGTGGTCGGGCACCGCGACGTCGAGCGCTCGTGCGGTCACGTCGCTCACGCACACGAGCGCGCGAGCGTGGCGTGCGCTGTATCGAATCGCCCGCGTGAAGAACGCGACCTTGGACGCCTCGTGCCACTCGGGGTGAGAGAAGAAGGTGAGGTCGTGGATGGTCACCACGGCCGGCGTCGAGCCACGACGCGGCATCGTGTAGTGAGGGCCGTGCCAGACGTCGACCCCGCGAGCCACGGGACCCGCGCCGAGCAGCCACGCCTCGTAGGCCAGGCGTGCGACGCGTGACGTTGGCACGACGGGCGCGATCGACGTGTTCGGGGCGAACCCGCGCCACCGATCTGCGTCACCCCGACGCGTGACGAGGGTCGCGTCGAGACCCGGGGCCGCCAGGCGTCGAGAGATCTCCACGACGTAGCGACCGGCCCCGGCCACGCGGGCCGGCACCGCCGAGACGTCGAGCGCGACCTTCACGCCCACCCGGCCACGTGATCGAGCGCGCTGGCGTGCCAGGTAAGTCCCGCGACCGAGTCGCGACGGCGGGCGCGCGCCGCGTCGTCGTCGTCGAGCGTCACCGCGTGGCAGAGCCCCTCGCCGATCGCGGACACGTCGAGGGCGTCGACGACCACCGCCTCGGGGTTGTCAGCGACGCTCGGGGTAGCGGAGCTGGCGACGACTCGTGCTCCCCTCGCCAGGGCCTCGACGGGCGGGAGTCCCCAACCCTCGGCTCGCGGCACGTAGGCGACAACGCTCGCGTCGCGGTAGAGGCCGAGCAGTACGTCGCGCGAGACGACCCCCAGGTCAGTCGCCCCCGGCGCGTCGACCCGGCCCCAGCCCGCGGGTCCGACGAGCACCAGGGGTCCGAGCGCGGGCGCCTCCGCGAGGGCGGCTCGATGCGCCGTCGCGAGCGCGGCGAGGTTCTTTCTGGGTTCACGGGTTCCCGCAAAGAGCGTGAACGGTCCGACGACGCCGCGCCCGGCCAGCGCCGCGGCGACGTCCTCCTTCGTCGCGGCGTTAACGGCCTCGTCGACGCCCAGACGAACCCGACGGAGGCGGTCACGCTCGAAGCCCTCGGCGACGAGCCGCTCGTCGAGAAGCGGCGACGTCGTGAAGACGCGCACGTCGCCGCGTCCACGCAGGGCACGCAGGCGCGATTCGTGATAGCTCGCGCCCGAGCGTGTCGACGACTCGGGCTCGTCGCGCCACAGCAGGTCGTGCAGCGCGACCGAGTGCACCGCACCTCGAGAGCCCCCCGCGTAGGGCCCGGCGATGGTCGTGGCGTGCACCACGGCGGCGTCACCCGGGACTCCTAGCGGCCACCGCGACCACAGCCGCGACAGCACGGCGACGGGCACCCTCACGCCGAGCGACGGTGCCCCCAGCGCGGTCGGCGCGGGGCGGCGAGGCCCGAGACCGATGACGTCGGCGTCGAGCGCGACGAGGCCCGACACCAGCCCGCGCACGTAGGTGGCAATCCCCCCGGGCGCCGGTCGCGCGAGCTGCTCAACCGTGACCACTATGCGCTTCACGTCGGCCAGCCTCGCACGACGTCGTGGTAGAGCGCGGCGTAGGCTCGCGCGGCGGTCACCGGCGCGAAGTCGCGCGCGCGGTCCGCGCCGGCCGCGGCCATCAGTGCGCGTCGCGCGTCATTGCTCCACGCGTCTTCGAGGGTCGACGGCCACTCGTGGTCGTAGTCCACGAGCGCCGCCGCGCCGTCGAGCAGCTCACGATTGATCTCGGTGGAGCGAGCAATGGTCGGCACCCCCGCGGCGAGCGCGGCCACCGCAAACGACGGGAAGCGCGCACCGTCCGACAGGTGGACGACGACGCGCGCGTTCTCGAGGGCGCCGCGGGCCTCCGCTCGGTGTCGCGTCGTGACCTCGACGCCGCTCGCGCGCACTCGTTGGCGGGCCTCAGTGCTGAGGATGGCGACCACGCCCGCGCCGTGACGCTTGGCGACGCTCACGAGCTCTGGGGCGAGCGCCACGAAGCGGTCGACCGTGCCCGTGACGTTGACGACCAAGTCGCGTCCATTGACCGTCGGCGCGACGATCGGGACCGCGGGCGGCACGACCACGACGCGCGCGCGGGGCGCGTCGAGCACGGAGAGGACCTCATGGCTCGCAGTGCGCGACGACGCGACCAGGATCGCGCCGCGCTCGAGCGCGCGACGGAGTTGGACGACGCGCTGGTGGTCGCGAGATTCGCCGCGCAGGGGTCGCAGGTCGTCGACCGAGATGATGAGCGGCGTCGAGCGCGTGGGCGGGGTCGCCACCCCCGCGACGTGGATGACGTCGACGCGCGGGAGCATCGTATCTATCGCCCGGCCCACCCCACGGCGCCACCCCGGCGCCCACCACGCCCGCGCGGCGAGGCGCGCCTCGCCGGGACGAGCGCGCCCGAGGGTTCGAAAGCGCACGAGCTCGCAGTCGGACTGGGCGGCGAGCGCGTCGGCCAGGTCGGTCATGGAGTTGCCCAGCGACTCGAGCGAGCCGTCGAGGTCGAGACCGACTCGCAGCGTCGCGGGGGCGCTCACGGCGACAGCAGCCGCTCGCGCACCGCGCTGGTCCACCGTGGCCACAGCTCGACCGCCCACGGTCCGAACGCGGCGCGCGTCGTGGCCACGACCCCCACCTGCTCGCGCGCGTTGAGGAGCACGAGCGCGCCGCTCTGGCCGAAGTGACCGAAGCTGTCGGCGGGCCACCCCCCCATCCAGTGGTGCTTCTCGCCGGCGATCTCCGGACCGAGGCCCCAGGGGCACGGGTCGAATCGTCCGAACCCGGGGACCACGCCCGCGAGGCCGGGGGCGTAGGGCGAGATCATCCGATCGCGCGTCGCCGCCGACACCCCGTCGGGGCGCAGCCACGCGACCGCCAGAGTCACGAGGTCGCGCGTGGGGCCGACGACCCCGGCGGCGGGTCGTCCGCGTAGCGACGTGCCCGTCATGCCCAGTGGGGTGAAGACCCGTCGCGCGAGCCACTGCTCGGGGTCCGAGTCGTCGACGACCGCCGCCACCGCGAGGTCGATTCCGTAGTTGGAGTAGACGCGTCGGGTGCCCACCGGCGACGTCGGGTCGCCCTCTTCGAGCCCGAGCCCCGCGCTGTGCGACAACAGGTTGGCGAGGTTGGCGCCGCGTGGACCGAGGGCCTCCGTGAAGGCGTGAAGCCCCCACTCGACCTCCACGCCGAAGGCCAGGGCCACCGCCAGCTTGGACACCGACGCCCATTCGCGGTCCTCGTCGAGGTCGCCGCACTCGTCGACCGTGTCGACCACGCCGCCGCTCAGGCGCAGCGTCACCGCGGCCGAGCCGTCGGGCCACCCGGCCAGGAGGTCGCTCACGACCGTCGATTCTACCGAGGCCCCCCTAAGGTCTCCGGGGTGTACACGGTGCTGAGCGGCGGGGTCGGCGCCGCTCGCCTACTCCGCGCGCTTCGCCTCGTCGTCGACGAGTCGGCGCTTACCGCCGTCGTCAACGTCGGCGACGACTTCACCCTTCACGGGCTCACAATCTGCCCGGACCTCGACACCGTGAGCTACTCCCTCGCGGGTTTGGACAACCCGGCCACGGGCTGGGGGCGCGTGAACGAGTCGTGGAGGGTGCTCGACGAGTTGGCGTCCCTGGGTGGCGCGACGTGGTTCTCACTCGGGGACCTCGACCTCGCCACGCACCTCTACCGCAGCCAGCGCCTCTCCGAGGGCGCGACCAAATCGGTCGTCACCAAGGAGCTGTGCGCGCGCTGGGGGGTCGCGGCGACGCTGCTCCCGGCGACCGACGACCCGCTCGCCACAACCTTTGAGACCGACGCCGGTCCCATGGACTTTCAGAGCTACTTCGTGCGCCACAACCACGACGTCGTGGTCACGCGCATCGACGTCGTGGGGGCCGCGCAGGCAGCGCCCGCGCCGGGGGTCATCGACGCGATTGCGAGGGCCGAGCGCGTCATCATCGCTCCGTCGAACCCACTCATCTCGATCGACCCCATCCTGCGGGTGCCCGGGGTGCGCGACGCGCTGGCGGCCCGACGCGAGGCCGTGGTGGCGGTCTCGCCCCTGGTCGCCGGGGCCGCGATCAAGGGACCGGCGGCGCGCCTGATGGGCGAGCTCGGTCACTCGGCGTCGAACGCGGGCGTCGCGGACCTCTACCGCGACGTCGCGGCGACGTTGGCCATCGACGTGACCGACGCCCGTGACGCCGACTCGATCGCGTCGCGTGACGTCCGCCCCCTGGTCACGACCACCGTCATGGACGGTGCCGATAACTCGCGCCGACTGGCCGAGGCGGTGCTCTCGTGAGTGGAGTGACCCTCACCGCGGTCGAGGGGGTCGGCCCCGTGCGCGAGGGAGACGACCTCGCCGCGCTCCTCCTCGACGCGCTGGCCGCCCAGGGACTAGCCCTGGCCGACCGCGACGTAGTCGTCGTCACCTCCAAGGTCGTCGCCAAGTCCGAAGGACGAACCGTCGCCGTGGCCGATACCGAAGAGGCCAAGGTCGCGCTGGTCGAGCGCGAGGCGGTCCGAGTCCTTCGCCGGCGAGGCGCGCTGCGAATCACCGAGACCGCTCACGGCTTTGTCAACGCCAACGCCGGGGTCGACCTTTCGAACACGGACGCGGGAACCGCGGTGCTGCTGCCGCTCGACCCAGATCGCTCGGCTCGCCGGCTCCGCGCCGACCTGCGGCGACGGACGTCGCGGGACGTCGCCGTCGTCGTCACCGACACCTTCGGCCGCGCGTGGCGCCAGGGCGTCGTCGACGTCGCGATCGGCGTCGCCGGCCTCACACCGGTGCTCGACCTTCGCGGCACCGCTGACGCCTACGGACGAATCCTTGAGGCCACCGAGGTCGCCATCGTTGACGAAATCGCCGCCGCGGCCGACCTCGTGCTCGGCAAGGCAGCGTCCACCCCGTTCGCGATCATTCGTGGTCTCGACGCGTCGTTCTTCGGCGACGGTTCGGTGCGCGAGTCGCTCGTGCGGCCGCCCAACGAGGACCTGTTCCGCTAAACACCACCGAGGCGAACGTCGCCGGACAGCACCGACCCCGCGGCGACGTGCTCTTTGGCGCCGACCACGCAGGTCGCGTCCAACGTGGCGAACGACCCCACGGTCGCACCCGGGCCGATGATTGACGAGCGCACCCGGGCCCCGGCCTCGACGATCGCGCCGGGCATCAGCACCGCTCCCTCGACGACGGCTCCCTCGCCGACGTAGCTGTCGCGGTCCACGACGCTCGAACGCAGGGTCGCGGTCGCCTCAACGACCGCGCTCGCGTGTCGCCACGACCCGTCGACGACTCCCTCGGCGTGGCGCCCGCCGCGCCCCGCGAGCACGTCCGCGTTGGCGCGAAGGTAGGTCTGGGGCGTACCGGTGTCGAGCCAGTAAGCGTCGTCGGGCATCGCGAACAGCACGCCGGCCCCGGCGAGCGCCGGGAAGGTCTCGCGCTCGACGCTGACGCGCCCGGAGGGCGCGACGCGCCGCAGGACCGCGGGCTCGAGCACGTAGGTGCCGGCGTTGATCATGTTCGACGGCGCGTCGTCGCGCGGTGGCTTCTCGACGAACTCGCTCACGCGTCCGTCGGGGCCGGTCGCCACGACGCCGAAGCGCGAGGGGTCGGCCACCGCGTGAAGCGCGATGGTCGCCTCGGCGCCACGATCGCGGTGGAACGACACGAGGCGAGTTATGTCGAGGTCGGTGACCACGTCGCCGTTGAGCACGAGGAACGTGTCGTCGACCCGCGCCGCGGTCGCGGCGAACCTGATCGCGCCGGCGGTGTCGAGCGGCTCGGGCTCCACCGCGTAGGTCACGCGCACTCCCCCGATGACGTTGTCGGGGTAGGCCTCGGTGAAGCGGTCGGGCAGGTAGCCCAAGGAGAGGACCGCGTCACTCACGCCGGCGCGAGCGAGCTCGACCATGACGCACTCGATCATGGGCACACCGACGAGGGGCAGCATCTGCTTGGGCGTCTGGTAGGTCAGGGGCCGCAGCCGCGTGCCCTCCCCGCCGACCAGGATGATCGCGCGCAAGCTCAGCCCGAGGTCGTGGTGGTGGTCGCGGGGGTCGTCGTGGTCGTCGTCGCGGGCGTGGTCGTGGTCGTCGCCCCGGGGAGCGTGGTCGTCGACAGCGTTGGCTGGGTCGTCGTGGTCGCGCTCGATCCGAGCTGGACCATCGAATTGACCGTCACCTGCGACGGTGGCAGCGGCGTGACGGTCTTGGGCTCGAAGGCCATCGTCACGCGCAGGTACTGGCTGAACTTGATCGACCCGGGGTTGGTCGTCACCTTGGGCTTGGACTGTCCAAAGGACGTCCAGTAGGCGTACGACACGGTGCCCGCCTGGCCGGCGTACTTCGTACCGACGGGGCACGTGTTGCCGTTGTGGTAGGTGGTCTTGGGATTGGCCACGCCGGTCGCGTTCGGCACCGCGATCTCCGACCCGGAGATGATGAGGCCCGGGAACTCGTTGGCGAACTGGGCCAGGGTCGCGTTGTTGCCCGAGTCAGCGGCCCCCACGGGGCTGACCTCCACGACGTCGTTGCTCAACAGCTTGAGCCCGCCCGGGTTGGCGGGATCGGCGGTCATGTACGGCAGCACCGCGCCGCACGCCTCCACGCGCAGCGCGGCGTACCACGTCGTGCCGACCCTCGGCGGGGTGCCGGTCGCGTGGTGTGGGTGCTCGTAGTCGTACCGCGCCCATAGGGTCGCCGCGATGCCCAGTAGCACGATGACGATCAGCGCGCCGTAGTAGTTGCTGGGACGATTCTTGCGGTACGCCTTGCCGCCGCCCGACGAGCCGACCCGACTGACCCATTTGCCCGTTGTGCTTTTCGCCACGGGGGCCACGCTACTAAAAAGTGGCGCGTGCTCCCTTATCGTGTGGGGGCGGAGGGACTCGAACCCTCACTGGAGGCGGTTTAAGCGCCCTGCCTCTGCCAATTGGGCTACGCCCCCAGAGTTAATGACGACGCAACGCTAACGCATTGTAAAGAGTGACTAAACGACGAGGTCGCGTAAAAACCCCTTACTAGGCTTGATTCATGACTCGCGTGCGTCGTCGGGGCACGACCCGTCGAACGTCCCTCGCGGTGCTCTCGGTCACCCTCGCGACCACCATGGTGCCCGCCGTGGCGCACGCCCAGTCGATAACGCAGACGAAGAGGGAGATCGCCCAGCTCTCGGCCACGCTCTCCCAGCAGGAGAAGACCAGCGAGATCACGTCCAACGAGTACGACGCGGCCAAGGTAAAGCTGGCTCAGATCAATACGACGATCGTGACGCTCGACGCCGAGGAGCGCCAGAAGCGAGCCGCGATCTCGGTGACCGCTCGCAAGCTCGCGACCGCGGTCGTCCGCGCCTACGTGCTCGGCGCCGCGGCGGCCCAGATCCTCTCGCTCTTCAACCAGAGTGTCACCACCAGCGACGCGCGTCGCGTCTACGAGGACCAGGTCATCGGCAACCTGACCGCGTTGCGCAACAACTACGTGTCCCAAAAGAAGTCGCTCGATAACACCATCTCCAAGACCAACGCCCAGCGGGCGCGCGCCCAGCGCCAGACCGTGACGATCGAGGGCCTGCTCACCCAGAACGCCCACAACGAAGCCGTGACGCGCTCGACCTTGCGGGCGGTAACGGTGCGCCTCGGTCAAGAGATCATCGCCAACGCGATCACCGTCGGCGTCGCCGCCGCGCGTCGTCACGACATCGCGGGCGAGGAGGAGGCGGTCAACGCCGCCGCCGCGGTCGGGGGCACCGCCGCGGCCAACCGGGTCCTCGAGGCCATTCAGGCCGCGACCCCGTCGCTCATCAAGGAGGCCGCGGCGACCACGGTGCAGGGCGAGGCCGCGCTCCACGCCGCTATCAGCCAGATCGGTGTTCCCTACGTGTGGGGCGGCGAGTCGCCGGGCCACGGCTTTGACTGCTCGGGGCTGGTCCAGTGGGCGTGGGCCAAGGCCGGCTTTAGCATCCCGCGCACGACCGAGTCCCAGTGGCCAGCGCTGCGCCACGTACCCCTCGGAGCGCTCCAGCCCGGTGACCTCCTCTACTACCTCAACCTCGACGGCGACCACGCCGTGGACCACGTCGTGATGTACGCGGGCAGCGGGCCGTGGGGGACGAGCACGATCATCTCGGCCGCCCACACGGGCACCGTCGTGAGCTACTCGCCGATATTCACCTTCGGCCTGATCGGCGCGGCGCGGCCGTGAGCGAGGTGTCGCTGTCAATCGTGGTGCCGGCCTACAACGAGGCCCGGCGCCTCGCCGCCGGCTTCGAGCGACTGCGCGACACCCTCGACGAGCTCGGCGTGGATCGCACCGAGGTGGTCGTGGTCGACGACGGCTCGAGCGACGACACGTTGGGCGTCGCGCGCGAGGTCTACGGCCACCTCCCCCACGCGCGCGTGGTCCAGCAGCCCGTCAATCGAGGAAAGGGCGCCGCGGTGCGCCTAGGGATCTCGGTGGCCGTAGGCGACTACGTCATCGCCACCGACGCCGACATGTCAATTCGCCCCCGGCACCTACCCGACTACGTCGCCGCGCTCGCCTCGACCGACCTCGCGCCGGGGTCGCGCGTGGCCGACCCGGGTGTCGGCTACGACTCCGTCGTGCGCACCGCCGCGGGGCGGGCGTTCAATCTCATGGTGCGCCACTACACGCACACGACGCTGCGCGACACCCAGTGCGGGTGCAAGGGCTTCCGGCTCGGACCCGCGCGCGTGCTCGGCCTGCTGGGCTTCTACGACCGCTTCGTCTACGACGCCGAGATGCTCTTCCTCGCCGACCAGCTGGGTCTGCGGGTGAGACCCGTCGACGTGACCTGGGACGACATCGCCGGCTCATCGGTCCACGTGCTGCGCGACTCGCTCCAGATGGTGAGGGACCTTCGGTCGTTTCGCCGCACGAGATACGAGAACCCAGTCGTCGAATGCGGCCCCGACGTCGACGTCGGCGACGTCGCCTCGCTCGCGCGCGCGGCGCGCCTCGTCGGGCTGGCGCTCGCCCGCGGCGACGCCGACACGCTGGTCGTGCTGCCCCGCGACGGCGCCGCCGGGGGCGTCGGGCTCGCCCAGGGCCTCGGCGGGTCGCTTCGAACCACGGGGATCTCCGAGCTGCGCGGTCGAACCTTCGAGGGCGTCTAGAGCGGCCTCGGCAGCAGCCACGCCGCGACGAGCTCGGGCGCGCGGTCGGCCCACTCCTCGGACGTGATCGCGTATCGCGCGTGGTCCTCCCACGCGCCGTCGATCTCGAGGTAGCGCTCGGCCACGCCCTCACACCGGAGCCCGATCTTCTCGACGACCCGTCTCGACGCGACGTTGCGCGGGATGATGTTGATCTCCACGCGGTGGAGTCGGAGCGACTCGAACGCGTACTGCAACAGGGTGACCACGGCCTCGGGCATCAGCCCGCGCCCGGCCCACTCCTCGTCAATCCAGTAGCCCACGTACGCCGACTGGAGCGGACCGCGAGCGATCGACGACAGCGTGATCTCGCCGACGAAGCGCCCGGCCTGAAAGATGCCGAAGCCAAAGCCCGTGCCGAGTTGACGCTCGCGCTCTCGGATCGCGCAACGGTTGGCGAAGCTGCGCTGGTCCTCGGCCAGGTGGCTGGCGTGAGCCGAGCGAGGCTCCCACTTGAGGAGCCAGTCGCGGCAGCGCCGGCGAACCTCGACCCAGGCCTCGAAGTCCTGGTCGGTGAGCGTGCGCAGCACGACGCGGCGCCCGTGCAGGGAGATGGGCGAATAGATCGCCCCGCGCGTCGTCACCACGAGCCACTCCTCACCCTCCCATCGTTACAGGTCAATGGGGGCGGCGCGCCAGTCACCTCGACGCGGCGACGCCGTCCAGGATGTCGCTCTCGGAGGTGAGCAGCTCGCTCGCGCCGAACCTCGTCATCACCGCGGAGACGACGAAGAGCCCCGCGGGCAGGACGTCCTCGCGCCCGACCACCATCCCGGGGTGCGCGAGGCGTTCGCCCGGAGACTCTCCGGACAGCCGGTCGCGCCACTCCACGACCGTGTCGAGGCCAATGCGACGGTGGTGCACCAACTCTCGCCGATAGACCGACTCGCCGGCGATGAGTTGGGCGAGCGTGGCGACCGTGCCCGCCAGGCCCACCAGGCGCACCTCGCCGAGCCCGGCCAGCGCTGGCTCGGCGGCCAACGCGGCGTCGAGCTCCCCGTCGATCATCGCGCGCGCGGCGGCGACGCGCTCGGGCGTCACCGCGTCGCGGCCGAGCGCGCGCTCGGTGACGCGCACACACCCCAGTTGCATCGAGTAGCTGTGCACGCCGTCGGCGAGGCCCGTGGCGAGCTCCGTTGAGCCCCCGCCCACGTCCAGTACGAGCGTCGGCTCGTCGACCACGTCGAGGTCGGCGGTCGCACCGGCGTAGGAGAAAGCCGCCTCCTCCGCGCCCGTCAGGATCCGCGCGTCGACCCCCGCGCGTCGACCGGCCTCGGTGAGAAACGCCGGGCCGTTGGCGGCGTCGCGGACCGCCGACGTCGCCACGAGCAGGCCGTCACCCACGCCGTCGGCGTCCATGATCGCGCGATACTCGTCGAGCACCGCGAACGAGCGCTCCATCGCCGCGTCGGTGAGTCGGCGGGACGCGTCGACGCCCTCACTGAGGCGCGTGATGCGAGTCTCTCGGTGCACGACGGTGCCGTCGCGGCGCTGCGTGAGCAGCCTCGTTGAGTTCGACCCGCAGTCGAGCGCCGCGACGACGTCAGCCACGTGGGTCGACCACCACCGTGGCCGGCGCCGCGACCTCCAGGGCGACGAGCTCGCCCACCGGGTCGTCGCCGGTCGCGAGGTAGTTGGCGAGGTGTGCGTGCAGGCACTTGACGCCGTGTCGAGTTCCCCCCACCCCCCCGGTGGGCGCGACCGCGCCGGCGCGCACGATGGCGCCGTCACGGCGACGCGCGTGGCGATCGTGCGCGCCGGCGAGCGCGTGCTCGTCGACGAGTGACTCAAGGCGGCGGACCCCGCCGTCGGCCTCGAGGCGGCTCACCGCGACGCGCAGCTCGTCGTCGACGAGCCAGTAGAGCGTGGGCATCGGGGTGCCGTCGCGCAGGTGCGGCTCGTTCTCGATGACCACGGGGCGTCCGTCGGCGCGTCGGACGACGACCGCGAACCGCCCGGCGGGCGCACGACCGAGGAGTGACGCGACCAGGGCGTGGTCCTCGTCGCTCGCGTCGCGAAACGTCAATGCCAGAACTCGAGGGTGTGCGTCAGACGCGTGAGGAACGCCCTCAACGACGAGGGGCGCGTCGTCGTCACGCGGTCGCGAAGCGGTGCGACGAGCGAGGAGACCGACGACGGGGAGACCAACGGCTGGAACCCGGGGTCTCCCCCGGCGGTCGTCGGGTGTCCGGCCTCGTGGCCCGGTAGCACTTGGATCAGACTCTGGCCGGGCTGGACCAGCTGGTACTGCTGGCGGGCGAGCTCGGTCGCGGCGGCGGTCGTCGAGATCGAACGCGACTCCGCGGAGAGCGTCCGCTGCTGGGATCGAATGAGCGCGATCTGGCTGTTCACGGCGTCGATCTGGGACTGCTGGTGCCACAGCGACGTGAGCGGAAACCACGCGACCAGCATGGCCGCGCCCGTGACGAGCGCGAGGGGCACCATCCATCGATGTTCCCTCGACGTCGTGCTAGCTACTGTGACCACCCGGAGCCCCTGACAATGACTCCGCCCCGAGGAATCGGGCCTGCTCGCCCAATGACTCCTCGATCCTCAGGAGTTGATTGTACTTCGCCACGCGGTCAGAACGCGCCGGGGCGCCGGTCTTTATTTGGCCCGCGTTGGTCGCCACCGCGAGGTCGGCAATCGTCACGTCCTCGGTCTCGCCGGAGCGGTGCGAAATGACGGCGGCGTAGGACGATCGACGGGCGACGTCAACGGTGTCGAGGGTCTCGCTGAGGGTTCCGATCTGGTTGAGCTTGATGAGGATCGCGTTGGCCACCCCGTGCTCGATCCCGCGTTGCAGCAGCTCGACGTTGGTGACGAAGTTGTCGTCGCCCACGAGCTGCACGCGCGAGCCGAGTCGGGCGGTGAGCGCCACCCAACCCGCCTCGTCGTCTTCGGCCATTCCGTCCTCGAGCGAGACGATCGGGTAGCGCGCGACGAGGTCGGCCCAGTAGTCGACGAGCTCGGCGCTCGTGAGCACGCGCCCCTCACCGTCGAGGTGGTACGCGCCGTCGCGGTAGAACTCGCTCGCCGCGGGGTCGAGGGCGATCGCGACGTCAGCGCCCGGGCGACGGCCCGTGCGCTCGATTGCCTCGACCAACACCGTGACCGCGGTCTCGTTGTCGGGCAGGTTCGGCGCGAAGCCACCCTAGTCGCCGACCGCGACCGCGAGGTCGCGCTCGACGAGGACCGTGCGCAGCGTGTGGTAGGTCTCGGTGCCCCAGCGTAACGCCTCGGAGAAGCTCGCCGCGCCCACGGGCATCACCATGAACTCCTGGAAGTCGATGGTGTTCTTGGCGTGGACGCCCCCGTTGACGACGTTCATCATGGGCACCGGCAGCACGTGGGCGTGCACGCCGCCGAGGTACTGGTAGAGCGGGAGCTCGGTCTCGATGGCCGCGGCCTTGGCCGTCGCGAGCGACACCGCGAGGATCGCGTTGGCCCCGAGTCGCGCCTTGTTGGGCGTCGCGTCCAGGTCGATCATCGCGAGGTCGACCGCGCGCTGGTCCATCGCGTCGTAACCCTCCAACGCGTCACGAATCTCGCCGTTCACGTGGGCCACGGCGTTCGCCACGCCCTTGCCGCCCCACGCGTCGCCGCCATCGCGAAGCTCGACGGCCTCGTGGCGACCGGTCGACGCGCCGGAGGGAGAGGTCGCCCGCCCGGTCGCGCCCGATTCGAGAAAGACCTCGGCCTCGACCGTCGGGTTGCCCCGCGAGTCGAGGACCTGGCGGCCCCGGACGAACTCAATCGCGCTCATGGACACTCCTTCGACTCGCCGACCACGCTACTCGTCGAGGTTCGCACCCTCGTTCGACTCGACCGCCCGGATCACGTCGGCGAGCGCGAGCGCGCGCTCGCGCAGCGCACCCTCGAGGTCAACCCCTCGCTCGCGCGCAGCCTCGCAGAGGGCCGCGACGGCGTCCGCCCACGTCGATCGCGCCACGAGTTCATCGACGTCGTCTGACGCGACGTCAACGTCGAGGATCGAGAGTGCAGTGAGTGCGCGCGACAACGCGTCGGCGCCATCGGGCGCACGGTCCACCGACGCCGCCTTTCGCAACAGCTTGGAGTACAGCGTGAGCGCGGGCATGTCCCAGGCCACGCCGTCGATCGCCGACTGGCGTCCCTTCTCGGCTCGCTTGAGGGTCTCCCATCGCGCCTCCACCTCGTGAGAGTCGCGCGCCGTCGCGTCGGCGAACACGTGAGGGTGACGGCCAGTGAGCTTCTCGCGAACCGCGTCGGCCACGGTCGCGAGGTCGAAGCGAGCCTCCTCGCGGCCCAGCTCGGCGTGGAACACGACGTGATAGAGCAGGTCGCCGAGCTCCTCGACGACGTGGTCGACGCTCGCGGAGCTCGCGCCACCCACGTCATCCTCTCGCGACAGCGCGTGGAGCGCGTCGATCGCCTCGTAGGCCTCTTCGAGCAGGTGCGCGGTGAGGGACCCGTGCGTCTGCTCGATGTCCCACGGGCACTCGCGGCGCAGTCGCGCCGCGAGATCAACGAGGTCGGCCACCGCGTCGCCGGCGTCGCGCAGGTCATCGATCCACAGCGACGTGAGGTGGTCGGCGCCGAAGCCCACCACGTCACGCGCGGCGAGGGTGACGACGACCTGGTCGGGCGTGCCGAGGTGGTGGAGCACCGTGACCGGGCTGGCCCCGGGCAGTTGTGACGCGACGACCGCGAGGACCTCGGGCGCGTAAGCCTGTAGCATCAGCACCGGCCCCGGGCCGCGCAGCGCGTTGGTGTCTAGCGCGTCGACCACGCGCAGCCCCGGCGACATGGGATCACGGCCCAGCGCCGCGCACGCGAGATCGATCACCGACACCGCGGGTTCGCACGCGACGGTCACGTCGGGACGCTCGAGGAGCAGGGTGACCGTTCGCTCGGCGACCATCGGCGACCCGGGCACCGCGTAGACAACCTCACCGGTCGGCGACTCGTCAGCCAGGCGCACGAGGTCGTCGACAATCTGCGCGTAGAGCTCGTCGAACCCCGACGCTCGCTCGTAGGCGTCGTCGTAGCTCTCTACTGCGGGAAAGCTCGCCGCCGCCGGGTGACGTCGAGTGCGCAGCCGCGCGATCGGGGCGTCGGCGAGGAGCCGGCGGGCGCGCTCGGTCATCAGGTCGACGTCACCGGGGCCGAGCCCGATCACGCGAACGACCGGGAGGCTCACCTATACGTGGTGCCGGCGGTGCCCGTGAGGACCGTTTCGCCGAGCACGTTGGTCGTCGCGGGCGTGGCCGGCGCGAAGACTTCGGGGCCGTTGGCCGCGAGGCCCCAACGCCCTAGCGCGGGGTCGATCGAGACGTGAGCCTCGTAGAGGATCTGCTCCTTGACCGAGCTCGCCTCGGCGGTGTTGTAGGCGACGACGTCTTGATAGACCTGGGCCGCGGCCGTGGCGTAGGGCGTCGACGTGCGCGAGGTCGCCGTCACGAAGAGTTCGTACTGTGAGCCCTGGTACGAGATCGTCGCCGGCGTCGTCGGAAAGTGGTTGAGCGCCGACGCCCCGAGGTCAGTGCGAACCGCCGCGTACGCGCTGTTGCCCGGCGCGTAGCAGCCCAGCGCGCCCTGGTGGGCCTTGGACGCGGCGTCCTGGCTGAAGCGCGCGACGAGCGCGGGCACGCTCGCGCCGGACGCGGCCAGGGCGTTGAACGCCGACACCTGAGCGGGCTCGACGAGCGCGACGCTCACGCAGAGCTTGTCGTAGGCGCTCACGTGATGTTGGTAGTACTGGGTGAGCGCAGCCGCCGTGAGCTGAATCGTCGTGTCGAGCCGCGACACCAACTCGAGCGACGCCGCCTGGGCGGCGACCTCGGCGGCGCGCATCTCCGCGGGCATCTCGCCGAGCGCCGTCGCCGCGGTCACGGGACAGCGATACTGGGCCGCCGCCGCGGCCTGGGTCATCTCGCCTTCGAGCGACGTCGTCGCCTCGGCGAGCTCACTCGCGGTCGCGTGAAAGTGCAGGTGGTCGCTCGCGTACTGATCCAGCGCGAGCCCCTCGACGCGGAGACCGGTCCACGCGGCGACCCCCGATGACCCGACGGTCTGGCCCCCGGCGCCCTGGGTAAAGGAGCCCTGGGCGAGCGCGGTGATGAAGCAGTCCACGCCGGGGTGGGACTGAATGGCGGCGACCTCGGCGCGCATGGTCGCGTCGCTGACCGACGTCGCCCCGACGCTGACCCCCGACGACGCCCCGCTCAGGCCAAAGGCCACCCCGCCGGCGACGGCCACGACGAGCAGGGCGATGACGCGGCGCACCGGGACAGCCTACCGAGGCTCGTCGGCGCCCCCCGTCGACGCGAGGGCCTCGGCGAGGAGCGCGCGCAGCGCGCGAGGACCCACCTGGTCGCGAGCGAGCTCGACGCGCAGCTCCGCCGCGGCGTCGTCGTAGGCGCGCGAGCCGTGGCGCCGACGGAGTCGCACCTGTTGGGAGAGGGTGAGGGTGAGCGGAGAGATTCGCACCAGCGGGAGCGAGCGCACGCCGACGCGCGCCGGGCTCACGACGAGCGTGGTCACGCCCGCGACGACGCAGTCGAGCCGCAGGCCGGCCAGCGCCAGCAGACCCTCGGCCGCGTCGGGCAGCGGGCCGTAGCGGTCGCGCCACTCCCCGCGCAGGTCGTCGAGCTCCTCGTGGGTCGTGAGCGACGCGAGGCGCCGGTAGGCCTCGAGCCGAGCGTCGTCGGCCTCGACGTACTCCTTGGGCAGGTGGGCCTCGCCGGGCACGTCGAGGGTCACCGACGGCGCCGGCGTGGGCGTCAGCCCCTTGGCGTCGGCCACCGCCTCGGCGACGAGCTGGACGTAGAGGTCGTAGCCCACCGCGGCGACCGGGCCCGACTGGTCGTGGCCCAGCAGGTTGCCCGCGCCGCGGATCTCCAAGTCGCGCATCGCGATCTTGAAGCCGCTGCCCAGCGCGGTGTTGTCGCCGATCGTGCGCAACCTCTCGTAGGCGGTCTCTGAGAGGACCTGGTCCGAGGGGTGGAAGAGGTAGGCGTAGGCGCGCTGGGCGCCGCGCCCCACGCGACCGCGCAGTTGGTGCAGCTGGCCGAGCCCGAGACGCTCGGCGCGGTCGACGATCAACGTGTTGACGCTCGGCAGGTCGATCCCCGACTCGACGATGGTCGTGCAGACCAGGACGTCGAAGCGGCGCTCCCAGAAGTCGACCATCACCCGCTCAAGGCTGCCCTCGTCCATCTGGCCGTGGGCGATCGCGATGCGCGCGTCGGGCACGAGCTGTCCGAGTCGTCGCGCGACCTGGTCGATGTCGTAGACGCGATTGTGGACGTAGAAGACATGGCCCTCGCGCAGGAGCTCTCGGCGCACCGCCTCCACGACCGCGGCCTCGTCGTACTCGCCGACGTGGGTGAGGATCGGGCGGCGGTCCGCGGGCGGGGTCGCGACCATCGACAGGTCGCGGATCCCGGCGAAGGCCATCTCCAGCGTGCGCGGTATGGGACTCGCCGACAGCGTCAGGACGTCGACCCCGACCGAGGCGGCCTTGATCGCCTCCTTGTGGGCGACGCCGAAGCGCTGCTCCTCGTCGACCACGAGCAGGCCCAGGTCCTTGAACCTCACCTTCTCCGAGAGCAGGCGATGGGTGCCGATCACGACGTCGACCGAGCCGTCGCCCAGACCGCGCACGGTCTGGGCGGACTCCGCGTCGTCGACGAACCGACTGAGCAGGGCGACGCGCACGGGGAAGCCGGCGAAGCGCTCCGAGATCGTCGCCAGGTGCTGGCTGGCGAGCAGCGTGGTGGGCACGAGCACCGCCGCCTGCTTGTTGTCTTGGACCGCCTTGAAGATCGCGCGCACGGCGATCTCCGTTTTGCCAAAGCCCACGTCCGCGCAGACCAGCCGGTCCATCGGTCGCGCCAGCTCCATGTCCGCCTTGACCTCGTCGATCGCACGGGCCTGGTCGGCGGTCAGGGTGTAGGCGAACAGGTCCTCCATCTCGCGCTGCCACGCGCTGTCGGGCGCGAAGGCGTGGCCGGGGGCGACCGAGCGCTGGCGATAGAGGTCCACGAGTTCCTGGGCGACGAGGAACGCCGCGGCGCGCGCCTTGGCCCTCGTCTTTTGCCACTCCGCCCCACCGAGGCGTGACAGCGAGGGCGAGTCGCCACCGGCGTAAGGGGTCAGCGCGTCGATCTGCTCGGTCGGCCAGTAGCTGCGCCCGTCGCGGAACTCCAGAATGAGGTAGTCGCGCACCGTGCCGTTGATCGCCCGCGTGGTCGTGCCCGAGAACCTCGCCACGCCGTGCTGGCGATGCACGACGAAGCTGCCCACCGCCAGGTCGTCGAAAAAGCCGTCGACGGTGCGCGCTCGGGTTCGTGCGACGCGGTGCACCGC
>JBOGFU010000258.1:0-1952 GCA_050743545.1 Acidimicrobiales bacterium
GTCGGCGACCGCGACGTCCTCTTCGTCCTCGAGGTCCTCGGCGGCGATCTCCTCGTCGAAGCCCTCGGCGAGTTCCTCCTCGTCGAAGACTTCCTCGGTCTCGCTCTCAGTGGCCATCAGGTGAATCCCTCTCTATAGCGACGGCACAGTAGCGCCTTTTGACGCGCTCCACGCGCACGTTGCCGGGTCCGGAGAATAGCGGTGTTCAGGCGCGCCCGCGCCGGGACCGCTCGGCGGCGCGCTCGGCCTCGAGGCGCTCCAAGTCGGTGTCGGACAGGTCGACGAAGGTCATCGCGTCGGCGATGGCGTGGTGGCCCGCGACGTCGCGCAGCTGGCGCGCCATCTCCTGGGCCACGCGACGGTAGCTCGGGTGGCCCTGGGGCCCCGAGCGCAGCTCGATCAGGTGCATCGCCTCGCGCGCGTTCATCTGGATCGAGTAGCGGATGCGAAACGCCAGCGCGACGGCGTACTGGCACTGCTGGGGGAACTCCGAGGCGAGGTCGTCGTAGAGCTCGGCCGAGCGCACCACCGACTCCGAGTAGGTCTCGGCCAGCCCGGCCTCCACCACGACCTCAGGGACGTCGAAGCCGAGCTGGGTGCCCAGCGGCTGCCACTCGATGGTGAGGAGGCGGTGACGCTGCAGGTCGCGAAACGCGCCGTAGTCGGTGACGAGCTCGAATCGGTAGTCGGTGCGCTCGAAGGCCCGACCGGGGCGGTGGCGTCGGTTGAGCCGCGCGCCCACGTAGGTCTTGATGAGGTGGGTGCGCTCGAGCTCGTTCATCGCGCCCACGCGACGGGTGACCTCGGCCATCGACATCGACGACGCCTCGAACACGATCGCCTCGACGACCCGGCGCTCGCCGTCGGGGTCGAAGTCGACGAGGCTGACCAGCTCCGCGGGCGCCGGGGGGTCGGTGTCGCGCCAGGTCGAGCGCACGAGGTCCGCGGTCGCCGAGCGCGACCGTTCGAGGTAGGTCGTCCACGCGCCGCCGCGCTCGGCGACGTCGACGCGCTTGAGAAACGACGGGATGACCTTCATCAGCTCGGCGAGCATGAGCTCGGCGTACTCGCGCACCTCGGGCAGCGCGTGGGCGCGCATGCGCAGCAGAAGGGCCTCGTAGGCCTGGCCCGACGCGTAGATCCCGAGGTTGGAGATCGCGCTCGCGGGCAGCAGACCGCGCGACGCGTCGAGCGCCTTGGCGCGGATCGCCTGGCGGTAGACGAAATCGGTGTCCTCGGCGGTCTTGGGGAAGCGTTGGGTGAGCCACTCGGTGAGCGCGGTGAGGACCTCGCCGTAGGTGTCGAACATCCGGTCCATCTCGCCGACGTAGCGCGCGCCGCGCTTGGACTCGAGCACCGCGGCGTCGCGGTAGTAGCGGTAGAGGCCGTTGGGAAGGCGCCGGTCGTAGCCGAGGTAGCGCGTGGACTGCTCGAGGTAGCTCATGAGGCGCCCGCGCTCGAGGACCTTGGTCAGGACGTTGCTCGCCTGCTCGCAGGCCAGGTGCACGCCGCCCAACTGGGCGACCGAGTCGTCGCCGTACTCGTAGAAGATCCGCTGGTAGAGCTCGGCCGCGCGGTCGAGTCCGACCCTCGCGTCGACCCCCGAGTCACCGGTGAGATCGAGGTCACCCACGAACTCGTCGAGGAAGAGCCGCCGCAGGCTCTTCGACGACCGCGAATAGCGCGCGAAGAGCGCGCCCTTGACCACGTCGGGCAGGTTGACCAGGGCGAACACCGGGCCCTCGAGGTTGGTGAAGTAGCGGCGCAGCACGTCGGTCTCCGAGGGGGTGAACTCCTCGACGACGTAGGGGTGCATGGGACTCCGAGACTAGGACGGCCCCCCCTCGAGGGGGTGGACGCCAGCCGCGGCGACGACCACGCTGCGCAGCACCCGGTCGTGGGCCTCGCGCGCCGCCGCGGCGACGTCGCCGCGGTGGTGGAGGCGCGCGAGC
>JBOGFU010000259.1:0-1858 GCA_050743545.1 Acidimicrobiales bacterium
CACCGCGTTGTCGAGCAGGTTGATGAGCACTTGGCCGACCAGCAGCGCGTCGACGTCGACCTCGGGCAGGGAGGCCGCGACGTCCACTCGCACGTCGTGGCCGTCGAGGCTCGGCCCCATCGCGGCGACCGCCTCCTTAACCAGCTGCGCGGGGGCGACGGGCGCGGGGTGCACGGTGAAGACCCCGGCCTCGATCCGGGTCATGTCGAGGAGGTTGGTGACGAGTCGGGTGAGGCGGTCGGACTCCACCTCGATGAGTCGGTAGAGCTCGTGGGCCTGGTCGTCGGTGAGGGACCGCGCGCGATTGGAGAGCGTGGACGACGCGACCTTGATGGTCGCGAGCGGGGTGCGCAGGTCGTGGCTGACCGCGCCCATGAGCCCCTGGCGGAAACGGTCGACCTCCTCGAGCAACTGGGTTCGCACCGCCTGCTCGCGCAGTCGGGCGCGCTCGATGGCCAGCGCGGCGTCGTTGGCGAAGGTGTTGAGCACCGCGCGGTCGGTCTCGTTGGTCGGCAGGCCGCGCAGCGCGAGGATCCCCACGGCCCGCCCGGAGGTCGCCAGCGCGAGCGATCGCAGCTCGCCGGGCGCGCCCGGGGTCAAGGACAGGGTGACCGGGCGGCCCGCGCCCGGCTCGATCTGGGCGAGCTCCTCGTCGGCCAGCGCCTCGCCGGCCGACGCGGCGACGCGCAGGTGACCGTCGTCGTCGAGCACCAGCAGCGAGACCCCGGGGACGCCGAACGCGGTGTGGATTGCCGACACCACGGTCGTCAGGAGGTCGCCGACCGGTCGGTCGCCGACCAGGAGCTCGGAGAGCTCCGAGAGCCGGCGCGCGGCGTCGCCACCGCGTTCGGCCTCGAGGCGCGACGTGTCGAGGCGCGCGACGACCCGAGCGACCAGGAGCATGACCGCCAGGTAGACGAAGAGCGCGGTCCAGTTCTGGGCGGTGCCGACGTTGAGGGTCCCGTAGGGCGGGATGTAGGCGAAGTCGAAGACGAGGAACCCCGCGCCGACGCTGATCAGCCCGGCGACGAATCCGCCGATGGCGGCGCCCACGACGACCGGGACCACGAGCACCAGCGCCGCGGTGGAGACCGAGATGTGGCTGCGCAGCGGGAGCAGGGCCAGGCCCAAGGCGGCGAGGCTGAGGAGCCCGACGAGGGTGCCAACGACGCGTGCGCGCACACCCCAGTATTGCCCGGGCGGGGTCGGACGGCGTTGTGACGACGCGCCGGGCGAGCCGCCGCGACCGTCGAGCGACTCGGCGGTCGCGACGAGGGCGTAGAGGAATTATGAAGAGGCTCCGGGGGCTATTAAGAACGCGTCAAGGACGACGACGGCCACCATGGATCCATGGCAGATTTCCTCGTCGCACTCGGCATCATTGGTTTCACCCTGGCGATGCTCGGCCTCGTGTGGGCCCTGGACCGCGTATGAGCCTTTCCCAGGTCCTCCTCCTCGTCATCTCCGTGGTGATGTTCTTCTACATCGGCTACGCGATGTTCAAGCCTGAGAAGTTCTGATGGGCCTCTTCTGGACCATCGTCGTCCTGGTCGTCGCGCTGGGGCTCGCGTGGCGATTCCTGGGCGCGTACATGGCGGCGGTCTTCGAGGGCCGCGTCCACTTCTTCGAGTGGGTCGAGCGACCCTTCTACCGGCTGCTGCGCACGAGCCCCGACCAGGAGCAGTCGTGGCAGCGCTACGCGGGCGCGACGGTGGTCTTCTCCGCGGCGTTCATCGCTGTCGCCTACGTGCTGATGCGCGTTCAGGGGTCGCTGCCGCTCAACCCCCAGCACCTCGGCGCGGTCGGACCCGCGCTGAGCTTCAACACCGCGACGTCGTTCGTGACCAACACCAACTGG
>JBOGFU010000260.1:0-3547 GCA_050743545.1 Acidimicrobiales bacterium
CTCGTCGACCCCGTCGCCGGTGGTCGCCACGGTCGAGACAATGGGCGGTCGCCACGCGCGCGCGGCGCCGAGGTCGAGCATCTGGGCGAGGTCCCGGCGCGTCTCGGCCACGCCATCGCGGTCGGCCTTGTTGACCACGAACACGTCGGCGACCTCGAGGAGCCCGGCCTTGTTGGCCTGCATCGCGTCGCCCCACCCCGGGTTGGTGACGACGAGGGTCGTGTCCGCGGTCGCGGCGACGTCGACCTCCAACTGTCCCACCCCCACGGTCTCGACGAACGCGCGGGCGAAGCCCGCCGCGCCGAGCACGCGCACCGAGTCGGGCACCGCGAGGGCGAGCCCGCCCAGGTGCCCGCGCGTCGCCATCGAGCGGATGTAGACGCGCGCGTCGGTGGCGTGGCCCTGCATCCGGATGCGGTCGCCCAGTATCGCGCCGCCGGTGAAGGGCGAGCTCGGGTCCACGCACAGCACGCCCAGCGGCGCGTCGCCGCGCGCGAGCAGTCGCGAGAGCAACGCGTCGGTGAGCGTCGACTTGCCACCCCCGGGGGGTCCGGTCACGCCCACCACGTAGGGCGCGGGCGTCGCGTAGGCGAGCGCGGCGACGGAGCGCTGGGGCTCACCCCCGGACTCGACGTAGGTGAGCAGGCGCGCGAGCGCGCCGCGCGACCCCGCTCGCGCGTCGGCGAGGAGCTCGCCGGGGTCCGCGGGGATCACGCGACCAGCTCGACGTGGGCCCCCAGCGAGGCGAGGCGACCGACGAAGTCGTCGTAGCCGCGCTCGGCGTGCTCGAGGCCCTCGACGGTGGTCGACCCCTCGGCGACCAGCCCGGCCAGGGTCAGCGCGGCCGCCGCGCGGATGTCCGACGCCCGCACGGTGGTCCCGGTGAGGTGGCTCGTCCCGCGGATGAGCGCGTGGTGGCCCTCGGTGGTGATCTGGGCGCCGAGGCGCACGAGCTCGTCGACGTAGCGAAAGCGTCCCACGAAGAGGTTCTCGGTCACCACCGAGACCCCGTCGGCCACGCTCAACGCCGCGGTGAGCAGCGGCTTGTAGTCGGTCGCGACACCCGGGTAGGGCAGCGTCGCGACGTCGCACGCGCCGACCCGGGCCGGTCCCACGACGCGCACGCCGCGCCCGACCTCGACCGCGCCGCCCATCGCCTCGACCTTGCGCAGGAGCATCTCCATGTGCTCGGGCCGCGCGTCGGTCACGCGCACGTCGCCCCCGGTGATCAACGCGACGGCGAGGTAGGTCGCGGCGACGACGCGGTCGGCGACGACGCGGTGGTGGGCCGGGGTGAGCTCGGCGACGCCGTCGACGGTCAGGCGCGACGTGCCGAGGCCCTCGATGCGCGCGCCCATCGCGATGAGCTGGTGGCCGAGGTCCTCGACCTCGGGCTCGCGCGCGGCGTTGTCGATCACCGAGCGCCCCTCGGCCAAGACGCACGCCATCAGCAGGTTGTCGGTTGCGGTGTGGCTCGGGTACTCCAGCGTGATGCGCGTCGCGCGCAGGCGGGGCCGCGCGCTCGTCGCGTTGATCGAACCGCGCTCGTTGGTGAAGACCGCGCCCATCGCCGACAGTCCCTCAGTGTGGAAGTTGATCGGTCGCTGGCCGAAGTCGTCCCCCCCGGGCAGCGCCATGTGCGCCTCGCCGCAGCGCGCGACGAGGGGACCCAACACGACGATCGACGCGCGCATCGCTTCGAAGAGGTGCGCGGGCGCGACCGGGTGCAGCCCCGACGCGTCGGGCACGCGGATCACGAGCTCGCGCGGGGCTCGGGTGACGCCACAGCCCAGCGCCTCGAGGAGCTCGACCATGACCGTGACGTCGGTGATGTCCGGCACGTTGCTCAGGCGGTGCTCGCCGGTCGCGAGCAGGCACGCCGCCATCTGCTTTAGGACCGCGTTCTTCGCGCCGAGCGCCTCGACCTCGCCCGCGAGGGGTCCGGCGGGCTTCACGACGAGCGACCTCACTCGTCAAGTATGGCCGGTTCGCCGCGCGCCCCCCGGTGCTCACGGCCCCGGGGGTAACCTGCCCTCGTGCAGCAGCCCACGCGGCCCGACCGCAACTTGGCGCTCGAGCTCATCCGGGTCACCGAGGCGGCGGCGATCGCCGCGTCGCGATGGGCGGGGCGCGGCGACAAGAACTCCGCCGACGGCGCCGCGGTCGACGCGATGCGCTTCGTGCTCGGCGCGGTCGCGATGGACGGGGTCGTCGTCATCGGCGAGGGCGAGAAGGACCACGCGCCGATGCTCTTCAACGGCGAGCACATCGGCGACGGGCGCCCACCCCAGGTCGACGTCGCGGTCGACCCCATCGACGGCACCACGCTGACCGCGATGGGCCGCAACGGCGCGATGGCCGTGATCGCGCTCGCCGAGCGCGGCGCGATGTTCAACCCCGGACCCGTGGTCTACATGGACAAGGTCGCGGTGGGCCCGCGCGGGCGCGGCGCGGTCGACGTCAACGCGTCGGCGACCGACAACCTGCGCGAGCTCGCCAAGCGGTTGAACAAGCCGGTCCAGGAGCTCGGCGTCGTCATCCTCGACCGCCCGCGCCACGTCGACCTGGTCGCCGAGGTCCGCGAGTGCGGCGCGCGCGTCATCTCGATCACCGACGGCGACGTCGCCGGCGCGATCGCCACCGCGTGGCCGGCGTCGGGCGCGGACGTGCTCTTTGGCGTGGGGGGCACCCCCGAGGGCGTGATCGCCGCGGCGGCGCTCAAGGGCCTGGGCGGCGAGATCCAGGGGGTGCTGCGCGCGCGCGACGACGACGAGCGCGCCGCCGCGGAGGCCCTCGGCTACGACTTCACGCGCGTGCTCACGACCGACGACCTCGTCGCGGGCGACAACGCCCTCTTCTCGGCGACCGCGATCACCGACGGCGAGTTCCTGCGCGGGGTGCGCTTCTACGACTTCGGCGCGACGACCCAGTCGATGGTCGTGCGCAGCCGATCGGGCACCGTGCGCACGATCGAGACCTTCCACCGCCACGACAAGCTCCAGGAGTTCACCACCGCGGGCTTCTAGGCCTTGACCGACTGTTCCCATGGAGCCCGTGGACCGGGCCGCGGCGCGAGAGTAGGGTCCCCCTTACGCCGGACGATTGGAGGCCGGGATGCAAGTGGCGAACCTTTTAACCACCAAGGGCAACGAGGTGGCGACGATCTCCCAGGAGCGCAGCGTCGCCGACGCGGTGGCCATGCTCAAGGAGCGAAACATCGGCGCGTTGATCGTGACCGGCGACACCGCGCCGCTGGTGGGGATCCTGTCGGAGCGCGACGTCGTGCGCGCGCTGGCCGAGCGCGGCGCCGCGGCGCTGGCCGAGCACGTCGCCGACCTGATGACCCGCGACGTCACGACGTGCGCGCCGACGACGTCGGTGACCGACCTCATGGGGCTCATGACCGCGCGTCGGATCCGCCACGTGCCGGTCGTCACCGACGGCGCGCTCGGCGGGATGGTCTCGATCGGCGACGTCGTCAAGGCCCGCTTCGAAGAGCTCGAGGGCGAGAAGCGCGACCTGCTCGACTACGTGAGCGCTCGCTAGC
>JBOGFU010000261.1:0-1566 GCA_050743545.1 Acidimicrobiales bacterium
CGGTCTTCATGGTCATCATGCCCTCGTTGGTCTTGATCGAGAGCCCGCCGGAGTCAAACGTGACGCCCTTGCCGACGAGCGCGACGTGGGGCAGCTCCGCGCCGGGCTCGGGGTCGTAGGTCGCGTACACCAGCCGCGGCGGCTGGTGCGAGCCCTGGCTCACGCCACGGAGCCCGCCGAGGCGCTCCTCGGCGATGCGCGTCGTTGACCACACGTCGACCGTGACGAAGGGGTCGCCCTCGAGCCGCTCGCGAGCGGCCTTGGCCAGCCGCTTGGGCGACATGTCGGCGCCCGGGCTGTCGACGAGGCGCTTGGCCCAGTTGACGCCGCGCGCGACGATCGTGCCGCGGCGCACGCCCTCGGTGATCTCGTCGTGGACCACCACGCTGGGCAGGGGGTCCCCGAGCGGGACAACCTCGAACGCCGCGTCGGGGCGAGGCCGGAAGCGATAGCTCGAGAGCAGCGCGCCCTCCACCAGCGCCTGGGCCGCGCCCTTGAGGTCGTCAATCCCGTCGGTGGGCAGGAGGAACGCGACGTCACCGTCGGCCCCGGCCCGAACCGCCGCGGCGCCCGCGAGTCGGTAGGCGTCGCGATCGTTGAGGGTCGGCCCGAGCGAGACCAGCGCGAGGTTGAGCCCCGCGAAGCTGCGCACGACGGTAAGCCCCCCGGGCCGATCGGTCAGCCCCTGCTGTGCGCACCACGCCGCCGACAGGCGACGCGGCAACGAGTGTCCGCCGATCACGGCGGGGACCGACGCGCCCACGAAGGCCTCACCGTCGTCGAAGGTCACGGGCACCACCACCGTGGTACGAGTAGCGCCCTCACTGGGCGTGGCGACGCGAGCGGTCAACGGCATGTGGTCCTCTAATCAGTCGGGGTTCTTGGCGAGTCGGTGGATCGGGCCCTCGGCGACGCGCGCCATGACCCAGGCGAGGTCGCTCAGCCGGTTGAGGTAGGCCACGACGCTGGAGCCGTCGAGGGGGTAGGACACCGCCGCGCGCTCGGCCCGGCGGACCACGGTTCGCGCGACGTCGAGCGCCGCGGCGAGCGACGTCTGACCGGGCACCACGAACTCCGCGGGCACCTCGAGGTCGACCGACAGGGCGTCGATCTCGCCCTCGAGGCGCGTGACCATCGCCGGGGTGACCCGCGAGCGACCGTCGACGAGCTTGCGCCGATTGGCCGGCGCCGTCGCGACCTCCGCCATCAACACGTAGAGGTCACGTTCGATCGAGACGAGCAGCGTGTCAATGGGACCCTCGGGGTCGCTGAGGGTTCGCGCCCAACCCAGCGCCGCCTGCGCCTCGTCGACCGCACCGTTGACGGCGATGGGCTCGGAGTCCTTGGCGACTCGTCCGCCGAAGTAGAGGCCCGTCGTCCCGTCGTCGCCGTCGCGGGTGTAGACCTTCACGCGCTCAGCGTAGTAAGACGACCACACCGAACCTCCTATTGATGTCAAGTCCCCTTTGAGTCGTTAATAGAAGTTCGCGGGCAGACCACTGATGAGCCATCCCGGTGGAGGCAACCTCTTATCAGGCCACGCGACTTCTGGGTCGAGGGGCTCGG
>JBOGFU010000262.1:0-4644 GCA_050743545.1 Acidimicrobiales bacterium
ATCGACGAGCTGGTCGACCGGCTCGTCGAGCGCGCGGAGGATGAGCTCCTCAACGACGCCGACCTGTCACTCGAGACGCGACGCACTCTGCTCACCCTGCTGCGGATCCTTCCCGAGATCGAGCGCAACGGCGACCTCGCCGAGCACATCGCGCGCCGCGCCGCGCGGGGGCTGGGCACCGAGATGTCGCCGCGCACGCGGGGCCTCATCGAGCGCATGGGCGAGGTCGCGTCAACGATCTGGCGTGAGGCGACCGACGTCATCGTCGACGGCAAGCCCGAGGCCGCGGGCGCCATCGAGGAGATCGACGACGAGCTCGACGACCTGCACGTCTCGCTCACCGCGGAGCTCACGTCGGGGTCGATGGCGCTGCCGGTCGCCGTCGAGGTCGCGCTCATCGCCCGCTTCTACGAGCGATTCGGCGATCACTGCGTCAACCTGGCGAGGCGCGAGGGATCTCGAAGCGGCGCCGACTAACGACGCCGGAGGATCTCCTCGGCGATCTGGACCGCGTTGAGCGCGGCGCCCTTTCGCAGGTTGTCCGACGAGAGGAAGAGCGAGAGGCCGTTCTCGAGCGCGTCGGCGTGGCGCACGCGACCCACGAAGGTTGGGTCCTGGCCCGCCGCGAGGCGTGGCGTGGGCAGGTCGCTCACCACGACCCCCGGCGCCGAGCGCAAGACCTCCAGCGCGTCCGCTACGGAGAGCGCGCGCTCGAAGCTCGCGGTGATCGACAGCGAGTGTCCGGTGAACACGGGGACGCGCACGCAGGTTCCGTCGACCTTGAGGTCGGGGATCTCGAGGATCTTGCGGCTCTCGTCGCGCAGCTTCTTCTCCTCGCCGGTCTCCCCCGATCCGTCGTCGACCAGTGAGCCCGCGAGGGGCACCACGTTGTGGGCGACGGTCATCGGGAACTTGACTCCGGGGCCCATCGCGAGGGCCGCGCCGTCAAAGGTCAGCGCGCGCGGGTCGCCCGGCGCGTGGAGCTCGGCGTCGAGCTCGTCCACGCCCTCGCGCCCGGCGCCGCTCACCGCCTGATACGTCGAGACCACCATCGCGCGCAGCCCCGCGGCGACGTGCAACGGCTTCAACACCGGCATCGCGGCCATCGTCGTGCAGTTGGGGTTGGCGACGATCCCCTTGGGAATCCGGTCGAGCGCGTGCGCGTTGACCTCCGAGACCACCAGGGGCACGTCGGGGTCCATCCGCCACGCGGAGGAGTTGTCAATCACCACCGCGCCGGCCGCGGCCAAGCGCGGGGAGAGGACGCGCGACGACGTGGCGCCCGACGACGCTAGGGCGATGTCGATCCCGGAGAAGTCGGCACCCTCCGCGTCCTCGACGACCACCGGGTCGCCGTCCCAGTCCAGGGTCGACCCCGCGGACCGCGCGGAGGAGAAGAAGCGAATCTCGTCGAGGGGAAACTTGCGCTCGCGCAGTATCTCGCGCATCACCGCTCCGACCTGGCCGGTGGCCCCGATGACCGCGACGCGCATGGAGAGAGTCTAGGACTCGTCCTTGTCGAGTCCGAACGCGGTGTGGAGCACGCGCACCGCGTCGCCCACCCGATCGGCCCGCACGACGCACGAGATGCGAATGGAGCTCGTCGAGATCATCTCGATGTTGATCCCGTTCTCCGACAGCGTCTCGAACATCTGCGCGGTAACGCCAGGGCTCGACTTCATCCCCGCGCCGACGAGCGACACGCGGCCGATCGCGTCGTCGCCCGAGATCGACGCCGCCCCGATCTCGGCCGACACCGACTCGCACGCGCTCAGCGCGGCCTCGCGATCGGTCTTGGCCACGGTGAACGAGATGTCGGTCATCCCGTGGGCCCCGGTGTTCTGGACGATCATGTCGACGTTGATGCCGCGGTCGGCGAGCTCGCGAAAGAGGCGCGCGGCGACCCCCGGTCGGTCGGGCACTCCGGCCACGGTGACCTTGGCCTCCGACGTGTCATCGGTGACCGCGGTGACGACGGCTTGCTCCATGGTGGGGTCCTCCTCGACGATCCAGGTTCCGGGCTCCCAGGTGAAGCTCGATCTCACGTGCAGCGGCACGCCGTGACGACGCGCGAACTCGACGGAGCGCAGCATCAGCACGCGCCCCCCGGTCGACGCCATCTCCATCATCTCGTCGAACGAGACCCGCGACAGGCGTCGCGCGCGCGGTGCGACCCGCGGGTCGGCGGAGTAGACCCCGGTCACGTCGGTGTAGATCTCGCAGACGTCGGCCTTGAGCGCCGCGGCCAGCGCGACCGCGGTCACGTCAGAGCCACCTCGGCCGAGCGTGGTGATGTCGCGCTCCGTCGACACGCCCTGGAAGCCCGCGACCACCGGCACCAGGCCGGCGTCGAGGGCTTCGCGGATCCGGTCCGGGCGCATCTCGAGGATCTTGGCGCGCGTGTGGTCGCCGTCGGTGATGATCCCGGCCTGGGACCCGGTAAACGACGCGGAGTCGACGTGGCGGTCCGCGAGCGCCATGCACACCAGCGCCATCGAGATCCGCTCGCCGGCGGTGAGCAGCATGTCGAGCTCACGTGGGGGCCGCGTCGGCGAGACCTGGTCGGCGAGGTGGATGAGGTCGTCGGTGAACTTGCCCATCGCCGAGACCACGACCACGACCTCGTCGCCCGCCGCCTTGGTGCGCGCGACGTGGTCGGCGACCGCGCGGATCCGATCGGCGTCACCGACCGAGGTGCCACCGTACTTCTGAACGACCAGCGCCACCGACCCAGACTACGTGACCGGTCTGGAGCGCCTCGACGGGCCAACTAATGTCGCACCCATGGCTACGACCAAACGAGAGCGTCAGAAGGCGTCGCGCCGCGAGAAGATGGACCGCCGCCAGCGCGAAGCGCGACGCCGTCGTGCGTTCCGCCGTGGTGTCATCGCCGCGGTCATCGGCGCGGTGGTCATCGCGTCGGCCGCGCTGATCTTCTCGGGGGGATCAACGCCGACCACCACGACGACCACGACCGTCGCGTCGACGACCACCACGACCGTCGCGCCCACGACGACCACGACTCTCTCGGCGGCGTTCGTCGCCGCGCAGACCAGCGCCAACAACGCCGCGGTCGCCGCGGGCTGTCCCAAGTCGCCCACGACGAGGGTCAACACCCTCACGTGGACGCTCCAGCCCAACCTCAGCATCAAGGCGACCGGCACGTACTACGCCCACGTCGCCACCACCGCGGGCGACTTCGTCATCCACCTCTTGGCCGACAAGGCGCCGCTCACCGTGAACAACTTCATCTTCCTGGCGGAGCACAAGTACTACAACTGCGTCATCTTCCACCGCGTGATCAAGGGCTTCGTGATCCAGGGCGGTGACCCGACGGGCACCGGCACCGGCACCCCGGGCTACACGATCGGCGACGAGCTGCCAGCGACCGGACACCCCACCTACCCGCTGTACTCGGTGGCGATGGCCAACGAGGGCACAGCCAACACCGGCGGCGGCCAGTTCTTCATCGTGTCCGGGACCTCGGGCGAGAGCCTGCCCGCGAGCTACTCGCTCTTCGGCCAGGTCGTGTCGGGCCAGAGCGTGCTCGCCACTATCAACTCCGAGGGCGGGCCGCTCAGCTCCCAGACCGGGACCCCTTACGTGATTCAACGCATGCTGACCGTGACCATCTCGTCGACGCCGTGAGCGAGCACCCCAACCCCGACGGCTCGAGCGAGCGGCGCGAGCGTTTCGCGGCCGCGCCCGAGATGATCATCGACCCGTCCCACCGCTACGACGCGACGATGACCACGAGCAAGGGCGTTCTTCAGATCGCGCTGGACCCGCTCGCCGCACCGGTGACGGTCAACAGCTTCGTCTTCCTCGCACGCTGGCACTACTACGACGGCGTGGTCTTTCACCGTGTGATCCCCGGGTTCGTGCTCCAGGGCGGCGACCCGACGGGCACCGGCAGCGGCGGTCCCGGCTACCGCTTCGACGACGAGCTGCCCAAGCCCGGCCGCTACGAGCTCGGGTCGTTGGCCATGGCCAACGCCGGCCCCCACACCAACGGCTCGCAGTTCTTCGTCATCTCGGGTCCCGACGGGGTTCGTCTGCCGCCGCTCTACTCGCTCTTCGGCAAGGTCGTCTCGGGCCTCGACGTGGTCGCCTCGATCAACGCGATCGGCACGCCGTCGGGTCGCCCGAGCGAAGTCGTGACCATCGAGTCGGTCACGATCACCGAACACGACGCCTAGACCGAGACCGCCGCGTCGCCGCGCGTCACCACGACGTCGCCGCTGACCCGCCAGCGACCCGCGTCGCTCGTCACCACCCCGGTCCCGCCGATCACCGCGAGGGTCTGGGCATCGCCGAGCAGAGCGCGGGTTCGTGCGAGGGCCTCGGGCGGCGCGGGCACCGTGACCACCAGCCCCGACCTAAAGCCCAGCCCCGTCGTCGGCGCGCCCCCGCGCGGGTCGACCATCACGTCAAAGAGCGTGGTCGCGACCGCGCCGAGCGCGACGAGCGACCCCGCCGCTCGCAGGGCGTCGCCCAGGGGCGTCTCACGCCAGGTGACCCGCGCGTGCAGCGCGGAGCCGTCGGTGAGCACGACCAGCCCCGACTCGGCGACCCGCGAACAGAAGTAGGGCTCAGCCGCGCAGGCGCGGTCGGTCACCATGAGCGCCTCAACCCGGCCCACCC
>JBOGFU010000263.1:0-4929 GCA_050743545.1 Acidimicrobiales bacterium
GACGTCGTCCTACACCGCCGCCGCGGTGCTCCTCGCCGCCGACGCGCTGTCGTCGTCGAGCGCCGCGTCGGGGCTCTTTCGCCCCGGTGCGCTCGGCGTGCCCCTCGACCTGCCCGAGCCGGGCTGCCCGCTGGGCTAAGCCCGACGCAGCGCGCGCAGCGACCCGGTCGCGGCGACGTCGACGAAGCCCTCGCGCTGCGCGGCGAGGTAGACCTCGTAGGGCGGGCGTCCACCGTCGCGCGGGTCGGCGAAGACGTCGTGGACGAGCAGCAGCCCGCCGCTCGCGACCTTGGGCACCCACGCGTGATAGTCCGACCAGGCGACCGCCTCGCCGTGGCCACCGTCGAGGAAGAGCACGTCGAGTGGCTCGGCGAAGTGAGCAGCGACCACCGCCGACTCGCCGACCAGGCCGACGACGGTGAGCTCGAGGCGGGCGTCGGCGATCGTGCGTTGCCAGGTCGGCAGGGTGTTGAGCCGGCCGTCGGCGGGGTCGACCAGCGACGCGTCGAAGTGCTCCCAGCCGCGCTGGGTCTCCTCGGAGCCGTGGTGGTGGTCGAGGGAGTAGAGGACCGCGCGCGACTCCTCGGCCGCCGCGCCGAGGTAGACGCTCGACTTGCCGCACCACGCGCCGAGTTCGAGCCAGGTGGTTCCCGGTCGGCGACCCCCGTGCTCGCGAGCGAGCGAGTAGAGGGCGAGGCCCTCGTCGCGCGGCATGAATCCCTTGACGGCGCCGGCGAGGTCGAGGAGCTCGTCGGCGCGGCTCACCCGCCGGCCGCCTGGACGAGCGTGTAGGCGCCGAGGCCGAGGAAGACGAGCCCGCCGATCGCGCGAATCGCGCGCAGCGGGACGACGCGCTGGAGCATCCGACCGCCGTAGGCGCCCACCGCGGCGACGAGGACCAGCGCCAGCGACGACGCGAAGAAGACGCCCACGGGCGCGTGCGTGCGCGCGGCGAGGTTGGCCGCTTGGATCTGGGTGAGGTCGCCGAACTCGCCGACGAAGATGACCGCGAACGCGGTGGCGGCCTCGCGGCGGCGCGACCCGGGGTGCTCCGCGGCGGCCTCGCGCTCGCCCTCGACGTCGGCGTCGCGTTGGGGAACGAGCAGCAGGTAGGCGGCGCCTCCGAGGAAGAGCACGCCGACGATCACGTCCTTGGGCGTGTGCGGCAGCAGGGTGAGCAGCCCCCCGACGGTCACGGCGAGGGCCATTTGAACAATGAACGCGCACGACGCGCCGAGCCAGATCGGCCCCGGGCGCGCGCGGGTGGACATGACAATGGTCGCGACCATTGTCTTGTCGGGCAGCTCGAGCAGGAACATCAGGGCGAAGACGCCCGCGAAGGTCCCGACGCTCACGGGCGGCCTAGAACTGCGGTCGAATTGCCGCCGTGAAGGCGAGGCCCACGCGCATGAGCTCGATCTGCTGATCGACGGGCTTCTGCTTGAGCCCGCCGAGGTCGTGGGAGCGGTGGAAGTCCTCGACCTCGTCGGCGAGGGCCCCGTCGGTGATGTACGTGGAGACCCCGAACGCGAGGCGCGGCATCAGGTAGGCCGGGAAGCGCTCGACGGACTCGTCCCACCGCGACGTCGAGTATCGCCACACCGAGGGCCCGTTGACGCGCAGCGCCGACGCGTAGGCCAGGGTGTTGGGCGCGTCCTGGCTGCGCACCTCGGAGTAACACATCTCGGCGGTCGCCCTCGCGAGCTCCGGGGTGTCGAATCCCGCGAGCCCACGCAGGTAGCGCTGCTCGTCCTGGGGCGTGCGCCCACGGCGGTAGCGCTCCAGCACGACCTCGTAGTCGCGCGGGTCGCGGTCGTGGGCGACCACGTGCACGATCGCCGACGCGAGGTTGCCCTCGACCTCGTCGGCGTCGAAGCGCCGGTGCGCCTCCTTCTGGATGGACTCGTCTCGACCGATCGTCCCCAGGACACTGAGCACGGACGCGCGCAACTGCATCGTCAGTTCGCTGTCGCCGGGACGCGCGTCCCAGCCCAGGCGCTGCCACGGCGGGCCGAACACGCGCCGCACCACGTCGGCGAGCTGGTCGCGCTGGTCGTCGCGCAGCGCGCGGTCAACCATGCCCACCGCGTGCGCGACGTTGGTCCACGCGACGGGCTCGTCAAAGTCGGCGAGGCTCGCGGCGACCGTGGCGAAGTCCGTCCACGGTGAGCGACCCGAGAACAGCATCGCCCACGCGTCCGACGCGAACGTCGCGCGCTCGAGGCTCGTGAGTTCGTCGAGGCGCTCGGCGAGGTCGGCGATCGCGGTGGAGTCGTAGCGCGAGCGGTAGTAGCCCGAACCCCCGGCGTTGACGAGCACGGGCGCGGCCACGTCAACGCGCTCGGGCTCGTCGCCGAGCAGGTGGCGATCGATCGACCCGTCGCTGAGCGAGCGCACCAGCAGGGGCACCCTCCACGATTCGCCGATCGCGCCCTCGGGGTCGCGCGAGCCGTAGGCGAACGGCTCCTGGCGCAACACGCCGTCGGTGAGGCTGACGACCGGGTGGCCCCCCTGATAGATCCACGTGCCCATGACGTCGCGCACGGGGTGTCCCGAGGTCTCTTCGAGCGCGTCCCACAGGTCGGTCGTGACGGTGTTGGCGTAGGAGTGCTCGAGGAGGTAGCCGCGTATCGCGTCGCGAAAGACGTCGGCGCCGAGGTACTGCTCAATCATCCGGATGACCGCCGCGCCCTTCTCGTAGGTGAGGGCGTCGACCATCGCCAGTGACTCCTGTGGGGCGACGATGGAGAACTCGATGGGCCGCGTTGAGTTGAGGCCGTCGATCGCGTAGGCGAGGTCGCGCTCGCCGGAGAACTTGGTCCAGGTGTTCCAGTCGGGGTGCATCGCGTCCGTGCAGAGGACCTCCATAAATGTCGCGAAGGCCTCGTTGAGCCAGATCCCCTCCCACCAGTCCATCGTCACGAGGTCGCCAAACCACATGTGGGCGGTCTCGTGCGCGATGACCTTGACCACCCGCTGCTTCTCAGCGAGGGACGCTGTCTCGGTGTCGAGGAGCAGGTCGGCCTCGCGGTAGGTGACGCACCCGAGGTTCTCCATCGCGCCGAAGGCGAAGTCGGGGATGGCGACGTGGTCGATCTTGTCCCCGGGGTAGGGGATGTTGAAGTACTCGGAGAAGTACTCGAGCGCGAAGCGACTGGTCTCGAGCGCGAATGACGCGAGGTGGCCTTGGCCGCGCGGGTAGACGACGCGCACCGGGGTGCCGAGGGCCTCGACCGCGGCGGTCTCTTCGAAGGGGCCGACGATGAAGGCGTTGAGGTAGGTGGACATGACCATGGTGGGCGCGAAGCTCACCATCCGCTGGCCGTTGCCGAGGTCGGTGTCAGAGGCGACCGGCGAGTTGGAGTAAGCCGCGAGGTCGCGCGGCACGGTGAGCGTCGACTGGAAGGTCGCCTTGAATGACGGCTCGTCAAAGCAGGGAAATACCTGGCGCGCGTGGCACTCCTGGAGCTGGGTCGTCGCGATCGCGTGGACCACGCCGGCGGAGTCGGTGAAGGTGGAGCGATAGAAGCCCACGAGGCGGTCGTTGAGAATCCCCGTGAACGCGATCTCCAAGGTCGCGGGCCCGAGGGGCAGGGGCGCGTCGAAGACGAAGGTCGCGGTGTCGTAGGTCGAGTCGAGCTCGGGATCGCCCGAACGAAGGCAGGTGGAGCCGGTGGTGAGCGTCGCCGCGCCCAACGTGAGCTCCGCGGCGTTGAGCGTGACGCGGTCGGATGACTCGTCGACGCGCACGTCGATCTCCACGCGACCCGCGAAGGTCGCGTCGTCGAGGTCGGGGGTCAGGTAGATCCGGTAGGCCGATGGGACGACGCTGCGGTCGAGTCGATAGGGGTTGGATGTGTTAGGCACGAGTCGCAAGTTTAGAGCCAAAGGCTCTACGCTCGC
This sequence comes from Acidimicrobiales bacterium, assembly GCA_050743545.1. Classification (GTDB taxonomy): domain Bacteria; phylum Actinomycetota; class Acidimicrobiia; order Acidimicrobiales; family RAAP-2; genus RAAP-2. The sequence goes on from JBOGFU010000263.1 coordinate 3,904, forward strand.
TAAGTGACCGTGCCGCCGACCCCGGTCTCGCTACGCGTCAAGCCCGGCCCAGGGCGCCTCGCCGTGACCGGAATCGGCAACGCGATGCTCGACATCATCTCTCGGGACTCCGACAACGTCCACGAGCGCCTCGGTTTGGTGAAGGCGTCGATGAACCTGATTGGGGTCGACCAGCTCGCGGTGTTCTACGACGCCATGGGGCCCACCATCCAGATGTCCGGTGGGTCTGTCGCCAACTCCATCGCGGGGGTCGCCGCGCTGGGCGGGACCTGCGGCTACATCGGCAAGGTCGCCGACGACGAGTTCGGCGAGCGCTTCGCCCACGACCTGCGCACCCTCGGGGTCGAGCTCGACCTCGCAATCGCGGGCGACGACGAGGGCGCGACCGGCCGGTGTCACGTGTTCATCACCGACGACGCGCAGCGCACGATGGCGACCTACCTGGGCGCGTCCAACCAGCTCAACGTGGAGGACATCACCGATCGACTGATCTCGCGCTCTGAGATCACCTACGTCGAGGGCTACCTCTACGACCTGCCGCCCGCCAAGGTCGCCATTCAGCGGGTGGTGGACTTCGCCCACCAGCACGACTCGATGGTCGCGCTGTCGCTGTCGGACATGTTCTGCGTGGATCGCCACCGCCGCGACTTCCTGTCGCTCGTCACCAACGAGGTCGACGTGCTGCTGTGCAACGAGGACGAAGTGAAGTCCCTCTTCAGCGTCCACGAGCTCAGCGAGGCGTTCGACGCGTTGGGCGAGATCGGCGTGTTGGCAGTCGTCACCCGCGGTCCGCGCGGCGCGGACGTGCTCAGCGTGTCGGGCGTCGTGTCCGTGCCGGCGCGCGACGTCGACGACGTGATCGACCAGAACGGCGCGGGCGACATGTTCGCGTCGGGGTTCCTCTACGGCCTGGCCCTCGGAGCGGACCCCGTGGAGGCGGCGGAGCTGGGGTCCCTGTGCGCCGGGGAGATCATCAAGCACCTCGGCGCACGTCCCGAGGTCGACCTGGAGTCGCTGGCCGTCGGC
>JBOGFU010000264.1:0-4514 GCA_050743545.1 Acidimicrobiales bacterium
CGCGCGCCCCGGGTCGTCGGTGTAGTCGACCTCGACGTAGACGCGCGCGCCGGGCCGCAGCGCGGCCACGCGCTCGGCCTCTCGCGCGCGCGACAGCGCGCACAGCACGTCGGCCGCGGCGAGCGCGCGGGCGATCTTGTTGGTCTGGAGCGCGCCGAGGAAGTGCCACGTCGCGGCGACGTCACGCGTCGCGGCGCGCTTGGCCTCGAGCTCGTCGACGTAGTTCTCGCCGAGCGTCGTGAGGCCGGCGTCGAGCGCCGCGCGCACGGCGTCGGCGCCGAAGCCCTTGGTCACGGCGACGATGGTGACCGACGCGGGGTCGCGCCCCGCCGCGGCGATCCGCTCGACAAGTGCGTCGCGGCGCCGACGCACCGCGTCGCCCAGGGGCTCGTCAGCGAAGGAAGCTGGGCAGGTCGTCGTCGCCCCCGACGTCGAACAGGTCGTCGGAGTCGGACGAGGCGAAGATGTCGGCGCGCGGGCCCTCGGTCATGACGGGCTCGGCGAGGGTCGACGCGCGCGCCTTGTGCTCACCGGAGAACCCCGCGGCGATCACCGTGACGCGCACCGAGTCCCCGATCGAGTCGTCGATGACGCTGCCGAAGATGATGTTGGCGTCGGGGTGCGCCACCGAGTGGATGATCGACGCCGCGTCGGTGACCTCCGACAGGGTGACCCCCGGACCGCCCACGATGTTCATCAGGATCCCGCGCGCGCCGTCGATGGACGTCTCGAGCAGCGGCGAGGTGATCGCCGCGCGCGCGGCGTTGACCGCGCGGCCCTCGCCGGTGGACTGGCCGACCCCCATGATCGCCGTGCCGGCGTTGCGCATGATCGTCTGGACGTCGGCGAAGTCGGTGTTGATGAGCCCGGGCACGGTGATGAGGTCGGTCACCCCGCGCACCGCCGAGAGCAAGACGTCGTCGGCGATTTTGAAGGCCTCGAGCATCGACGTGTCGGTCTGGGTCACGGTGAGGAGCCGGTCGTTGGGGATGACGATCAGCGTGTCGACCTTGGCGCGCAGCGACTCGATGCCCTTGTCGGCCTGGGTCGCGCGGCGCTTGCCCTCGAAGGAGAAGGGTCGCGTGACGACGCCGATCGTCAGCACCCCCATCGCGCGCGCGATGTCCGCGACCACCGGCGCGCCGCCGGTGCCCGTGCCGCCGCCCTCGCCGGCGGTGATGAAGACCATGTCGGCGTCTTTGAGCGCCTCCTCGATCTCGGCGCGGTGGTCCTCGGCCGCCTGGCGACCGATCTCTGGGTCCGAGCCCGCGCCCAACCCGCGCGTGAGCGAGCGACCGATGTCGAGCTTGAGGTCGGCCTCCGAGAGCAGCAGCGCCTGGGCGTCAGTGTTGGCCGCGATGAACTCGATGTTGCGCAGTCCCGAGGTGATCATGCGATTCACCGCGTTGACACCCCCACCACCCACGCCAATCACCTTGATCACGGCGTGATAGTTGCTCTGGCTGAGACTCATGGACTCCCCTTGGATCGATCCTCACATTGTGACCCACTCACAGTGGGGATCACGGCGACGCGGCGACCGAAATGTCTTCGCAGGCTAGCCAGGCCGCCTGGGGGGGTCAAATGGCCGCTCACGACGGCGCGGGCCCGGTAACCGCGAGCGCCCCGGGCACGCTGACGTTGACCACGTCGCCCGGGCGCAGCGTCTCGTGGGCGATGACCGACGCGACCGAGACGAACTTCGCCGTGAGGTTGGTCGCCGGGCCGAGCACGAATCGCAGCGGCGTGGTCATGACCAGCGAGACCGTGCCGCGCTCGTCGTCCGTGATGAGCGACACCTGCGCGGCGAACGCGGGCGGCAGTCGCGACGCGACGAGCGCCGCGGAGACCCCCGCGCGCTGGTAGGGCCAGGTCGCTCGTCGCGGGTTCAGGTACTTCAGGGTCGGCAGGTTGGCGGCGAGCGGCGCGGGGCCGAGGTTCTGGCCCGCGGCGTCGACGTAGCGCAGGTGGTGGCCCGCGTCGAACGCGACCGCGACCGCGCGGTGCTCGGTCACGGTCACGGTAAGGGTGTGGGGCCAGTGCTTGACCACGCTGACCCCGGCGATCCAGGCGAACCCCGCGAGTCGCGCGTCGAGCTCGGCGGCGCTGACGTCGACCATCGGCGGGTCGGCGTCGAGCCCCGACGCGCTGAGCACCGACGCCGCGGTCTCGTGGCTGACGCCGCTCAGCGTCACCACGCGCACGCGAAAGAGGGGCGAGCGCGCGAGCCACTCCCCGCCCGCGACGAGGGTCGCCGCGCCGAGCACGACGACCGCGACCACCGTGAGCACGCGGTGGCGCCGCGGCGCACCGTCACCGCGGCGCGCGCTCACGCTTCGGCCCCGAATCCCAGGAGGTGGTTCTCGCGCACGAGCGCGACCCCGCTCGCCGCGAGCACCTCGTCGTGCACCAGCTCGATCAGCGCGAAGACGTCGCGCGCGCTGCCCCCGGGGTCGGCCTGGATGAAGTTGGCGTGGACGTCGCTCACGGCCGCGGAGCCCACGCGACGACCCTTGAGCCCCGCGGCGTCGATCAGGCGTCCCGCGCTGTCACCGGGGGGGTTGCGAAAGACGCTGCCCGCGTTGGCGCCGCCGGGCTGGTGGGCGCGGCGCCAGCGCACGACCTCGCGGACCTCGGCCATCGCCTCGTCGGGGCTGCCACGACCGAGCGCGAGCTCAACCGACGTCACGATCTCGCCGCGCGGCAGCGCGCTCGAGCGGTAGTCGAACCCCAGGTCCGCGGCGCTCCACACCCGGGGGCCACCGCGCCACGTGTGCGCGCGCGTCACGCTCGCCGCCATGTTGGAGCCGTGTCCCCCGGCGTTCATCACGACCGCGCCGCCGAAGGTCCCCGGCACGCCGACCGCCCACTCGAAGCCGACCACCCCCGCGCCCGCGAGGCGCCGCGCGGCGACCGGCAGGTCGAGCCCCGCGCCCGCGCTCACGCGCACGACGTCGCCGTCGTCGACCACGTCGAGCTCGGCGAGCGCGCCGGTGAGGTGAACCGCCACGACGTCGTGCTCGCCGTCGTCGACCAACAGGTTGGACCCGTTGCCGATCACGACGACCGGCAGGTCGGCGGCTTCGATGAGGGGCGCGAGCTCGGTCAGGTCCGACGTCGACGACAGCGTGACGAGGACCGCGGCGGTCCCGCCCACGCGGTAGGTCGTGCGCGCGCCCAGCCCCGCGTGGCGCTCGGCGCGCGCGCCCGCGGCGTTGACCAGGTCGTCGAGGCTCACGCCACTCCCCCGTCGAGGTCGTCGATGACCCGGGCGACGTCGCCGGCGCCCAACACCACGATCACGTCGCTCACGTCGTGCCACTCGACGAGCGCCGCCACGGCGTCGGCGGTGCGCGGCGCGTAGACGACCCCGTCGCGGCGCGCGCGCAACGGTGCGGCGACGAGCTCGCCGCTCACGCCGGTGGGGTTGGCCTCGCCCGCCGCGTAGAGGTCGGTGACGACCACGCGCGCCGCTCCGTCGAACGACGGCGCGAACTCCTCGGCCAGCGCGAGGGTGCGCGTCACGCGGTGGGGTTGGAAGAGGGCGGTCACCGACCGGTAGCCCACGTCGGACAGCGCGGCGAGGGTCGCCGCGATCTCGCCGGGGAGGTGCGCGTAGTCCTCGTAGACGTCGACCCCGCGCCACGACCCGCGGCGCGCGAAGCGCCGCGGCGACCCCTCAAAGCGCGACAGCCCGGTGGCGACGGCCCGGGCGTCGACGCCCAGGGTGAGCGCCAGCGCCGCGACCACGGCGGCGTCCGCGCCGACGTGAGCCCCGGGCACGCGCAGCGCGACCTCCAAGGAGTCGCCCCCGTGGTGCAGCGAAAAGCTCGACCCCGCGCGGGTGCTCGACATCCCCTCGACGCGCCAGCTCGCGCGCGGGGTCGCTCCGACCGTGACCACGTCACGCGCGGCGGCGCTCGCCACGCGACCCGCGCCGGGGTCGTCGACCCACGCGACGACCGGCCCCGTCGTGCGATCGACGAGCGCGACGAACTCGGCCTCGAGGCTCGCGACGTCGCCGTAGTGATCGAGGTGGTCGGCCTCCACGTTGAGGAGCCCGAGCGCCGCGGGGCGCAGCCGCGCGAACGTGCCGTAGCTCTCATCGACCTCGAGGATCAGCCCGTCGGGGCCGAAGTGACCGTTGGCGCCGACGCCGGGCACCGGCGCGCCCACCAGGCGAGCGGGGTCGCGGCCGGCCGCCGACATGACGTGAACCATCATCGACGTCGCCGTGGTCTTGCCGTGGGTACCCGTGAGCCCGACGACCTCGGTGGTCTCGGCGAGGTCGGCGAGCAGCTGCGCGCGCGAGACCAGGCGCGCGCCGCGCGCCCTCGCGGCGACGAGCTCGGGGTCGTCGGTGGGCACCGCGGGCGACCACAGGACCACCGCGGCGTCGCGGCCCGCCAGGCCCTCGTGACCGACCTCGACCACGACGCCGTCGGCCGCGAGCTCGTCGAGCGTCGCGGAGGCCCGCAGGTCCGACCCGCTCACCACGGCGCCCGCACCTAAGA